>CAZLRY010000627.1:0-1867 GCA_964561675.1 uncultured Chitinophaga sp. | reverse complement strand
TTCTGCAATTCCACCGGTGGCAGGATCTCCTGTTCTACATAATCCTCCACCCGGTCCAGCACGATCAATGAAGTGTTTTGCGTGACCACCGAAAATTCCTTACCCAGGCTGGTGATCGCATCTTTGTTCTTGTCAAACTGCAGCTCCAGTTCACTGATCCGCATCGTGGCCCAGATTCGTTTTACCTGGTCGTAATCCGTAGTTTCATTTTGCCGCAGGGTGAATGTTTTTGTTTGCGTAATGGTAGTACCATACCCCAGCGATACCTTTACTTCTGCCTCCGGTACATTCAGTATACCGGCAAATGAAAGTCCGCGGGTCACTACAGCGGGTACGGGTAATGTCAGTTCATCAATGGCCGCCGGGTCATAGTCCACGCTTATCACCTGCAACTGATCCTCGAGTAATGTACGAAGCGCTTCATCCGGTGTTGTACTGCTGAGGTCGATCCATTTGCCTTTCGACTGTTGGGCAACATATTTCAAATGGGCAAAGTCAGCGGAGGGAGAGGTATTGATTGTGGTTATGGGCATATCTGAAAAATCAATCTCCTTTTCGCCGAAACTGGCGAGTCCGTCGGTAAACAACAGGGCCTGGTCAAAATTATACCGGAGCATAGCAAGGGCACCAAAACGGGTACCCCCATCATAGACCAGTTTGTCAATCGCCTCCATTAAAGCCTCACAGTTTCCATCCCGTACATCATATACCTGGGGTTGTTCTGCTGTAACATGAAAAGGTACCAGGCTGACCTTTGGATTTCCCAATGCACGGAGATAGGATTTCAGCAATTCCTTCTCTTTGGACTTATCTCTTTTTGCAGCTGACGCGGATACATCCCAGAAAATACCCAGCTGCTGATCAAGGGTCCGTTCCTTTCCTTTTCCTTCCATAAACTGATTGAGGTAGAAATAAGTCCGCCCTTTGTATTGCTCCGCGAGATAAATAGTCTCATTGCTATCCGTTCTCGGTACAGTAAATCGGATCGTCTGACTGGCGGTATAATTTTTCTGACTGTATTCAGCCACCCAGGCTTCCTTCCATTTTTTAAAACTGAAATTGGATAAAGGATTGTTTTCGATTTCCGGACGGACAGTGCTCTTATACACTATGGTTTTAAGCGAAAAGTCAGCAATTGGTTCTTTGGTATACAAAGGCAACTGGTAAAGCTGACTGAGCGCCTCCTGTGGCAGCAGCTGCTCCACTGCAATCAGGATATGACGACTCCCTTTGGCCGGTAAAGGATAAATGCGGGTGCGGAAATTATTCCCCACTGTTTTTTCCACCAGTCCCGGATCGATCTGCCGGCGGATTGTATTCTCAAATGCCTGACGGGCTTTAGCTTTTTCTGCAACTACACCTTCACGGAGTTTGCCTTCAATATCAAGGGCATACCGCACAATATGTTGCCCATCAGCCAGGGGAAATTCAAATTCCCCTTCCAGGATCCGGTCATTGGGATTATAAAATACGATATCAAAAGTGGTGGTAGCAATATTGGCAGCCACTTCAACATTAATATGCAGACTGCTGATATTCATTGCTGTTGCGGCTGAATCATTCAGGATACGCATAGCAGGAATCGCCGAGGGCAAGGGCTCGTTTTGCTGGGCTTTCTTTACCTGGGCACAGGAAAAAAATAAAAAGACCCCCAGCAGGAGAACAGCATGTTTTGACATAAAAACCGGTTTGGTTCAGGAGTGAGATGAACGAAACCGGGAGATTACATACTTTTTGTTGGTGTTATTGTTGGCCACCCTTCGGTACGCCGGTGTAAAATTATCTCCTGCCCTCAAGTACTGTTTGCAGCTACTCAGGGTGACAACGGGCTGCTCTTGTCATGCTGAGCCGATGCTCTTGTCATGCT
>CAZLRY010000626.1:0-1869 GCA_964561675.1 uncultured Chitinophaga sp. | reverse complement strand
AACAATGATTGCATATTTTTTCATGGGCGCAAATGTAGGGAAACCGGTGAATTATAATTTATAGATTAATGTTTCATTCAACCCCTCACTATTTCTCCGTCCACGGTACATGCCTTCACTGTTAAATACCATGGCCGTGTTACCGGACGCATCCACCCCGATCATCCCGCCTTCACCATCAATCTTCAGTAATTTATCATGGACCACGATATGCATGGCTTCCTGTAACGAAAGCCCTTTGTATTCCATCAGGCAACTCACATCATAGGCGGTGACGGCACGGATAAACGGTTCTCCGTGTCCGGTGCAACTAATGGCGCAGGTTTTATTATTGGCATACGTACCTGCCCCGATGATCGGACTATCACCTACCCGTCCCCATTGTTTATTGGTCATACCGCCTGTACTGGTGGCAGCGGCAATATTGCCATACTGATCCACCGCTACTGCTCCAACGGTACCAAATTTTTTACCTTCTGTTGCAGTAGATGAAGGGATTGTCACTGAATGATCCAATGCCGTTTCATCTGTATCCTGCATTTGCTTCCATTGCTGGTGGCGGAATGCTGAATAAAAATATTCATCAGGCTCGGTTTTCAACCCATGAATTTTGGCAAACTCCTGTGCTCCTTTTCCATTGAGCATCACGTGCTGACTTTGAGTCATCACCGTATAAGCCAGCTCCACCGGGTTCCGGATATTCCGTACAGCCGCTATCGCCCCGGCCATCCGGTTTGATCCGTCCATAATGGAGGCATCCATTTCCTGGCTGCCGTCTTTGGCAAAAACCGCTCCCCGGCCTGCATTGAATAAAATACAATCCTCCAGAGATATCACCGCCGCTTTTACGGCTTCAACGGAAGTTCCCCCTGCGGACAGGCAGCTGAATCCGGCATCCATAGCTTCCTGCAGGGCTGTTTTATAAGACCGCTCCAGTTCATTGGTCATGGCCGCGGGAAGGATGGTTCCGGCTCCTCCATGGATGACAATGGCATAGGTAGACATACGTGGTATTGGGTATTTTAATTACTGACGAAATTAGGTATTTTGTATCCGAAACACCTGACAACATGTTCACGAGAAAACTGACTCAATCGGATATTTTTATCATTGCCGCCAATTTACTGCCGGTATATGGCGTATGGTTCCTGGGCTGGCCGCCGGTAGAAGCCTTTACAGTTTATGCCATGGAAACCATGATCGTGGGCATCATGACGGTGTTAAAACTCCTGGTTTGCACGATCGCCAAAGGAAAAGATGAGTGGAGTAATAACGGGACCGTCACAAAAATGAGTGGCTTCTTTTTTATCTTTTTCTTTATCGTGCATTTTGGGCTTTTTGCCCTGGTGCAGACTTCCATTTTCGCCGAGACCGCCAAAATAGGTCCACCCGGAAGTGGTATGTTTCATTTCTTCTTTAACTGGTATAAATATATTACGACAGAGATCGGCTACATGTTGCTGGCTTTTATCATCGGCTATTTAGCAAAGAGCTTCATCCCCTTCCTGCTTAACGGGGACTATAAGAGACAACCGATGATGCTGATCATGTTTATGCCTTATGGAAGAATCTTCGTGCAGCAGTTTACCGTGATACTCGGAAGTATGTTTCTCAGTCTGGGGGCAGGCAAAGTGTTTATCCTGATTTTTGTTCTTGCCAAACTTGCCTTTGAATTGCTGATGAACTTTGAGGCATTACTGAAAAAGACAACTGAAGAAATGAATAAACAGAAAAACTAATTCAGCAGCAGTTCACACTCCTGTAACAGCTTTTCCCGGTTGATCGCTGCAGTGCCCACTTCTTCACAGACGAGACCGCCGGCAATATTGGCGGTTTCTGCCATCAGTTTTACATCTTTCGTGGCCGCAT
>CAZLRY010000625.1:0-1871 GCA_964561675.1 uncultured Chitinophaga sp. | reverse complement strand
TCGCATTACCTGGTTTTGCCTGGCTGATAGAAACCGTCACCGAGTTTACTGCGGGATTGGGGAAGAGCCGAAGACTACCTGTTTTCTGGCCAAGGTCAAACAAGATTGTTTTACTGAAACTGAATTTGCCATCCTGATCAACCAGCTGCAGCCGGTAATATACTTTTGAGTCTGACCGGTGGAACAACCCGGCATCTGTAAAATGATAGCCGGTCTGGTGGTTATTGCCGGCAGCACCTACTTCACCGATAGTGCTGAATTGAATGCCGTCAAAACTACGTTGAATAGTAAAATGACTGAAACCGGCTTCCTGTTCTGTGATCCATTTCAATTGAGTCGCACCTTTGGCATAGACCCCGCTGAATTCAATTAATTTTATAGGTAATACAACCGTGTAACTGCTGATTTTCCATAAATCATTCAAAATACCGGATGTGCTGTCGTCATAGCCATAACCGCCAAACAACCAGAGATTGCCGGTGTTGTCTGTCCAGGATACACTTCCCTGCCGGGCCCCTGTTTTATTGCTTATGCTGCCTAATCCCTGTGTGCCATAAATACCCAGATGGTCAATGGTGTTGTCTCCTTTTACCCAGGTCCATGTATTCGTATAGGGGCTGTATTTCCAGAAATCATTCAGGTAACCGTTGCCGCCATTTACATCATACCCATATCCGCCGAACAACCATAATTCTCCATTCGGATCAGTCCAGGCGCTGCTTACATAACGTGCCCCGGGTTTATTGGCTGCATTGGCGGTACCTTGTGTTCCGTATACGGGAAGCTGATTAATGCTGTTGTCTCCGGAGACCCAGGTCCACTGGTTATTGGCCGGATTGAATTTCCACAGGTCATTCAGATTGTCGCAAACAGTTGCATCATATCCATATCCGCCAAATAGCCAGAAATTTCCATCGGCATCCTCCCAGGAGGAGCATACATAACGGGCCCCTGGTTTGTTACTGGTACTGCCTGTGCCTTTTGTCCCGTAAACCGCTTTTTGATCTATTGCATTATCGCCGCTGATCCAGGCCCATTTATTCGTTGCCGGATTATATCTCCATAAATCATTTAGAATTCCACTCTCGCTGCTATTATAGCCATACCCTCCATAGAGCCAGAGATAGCCATTTGCATCGGTCCAGGTACTACTGCCGTAGCGGGCACCCGGTTTGTTATTCGCATGTTCATTTCCTTTTGTACCGTAAGTACCGGTTTTGTCAATTACCTTATCTCCCTTTACCCAGGTCCAGGTATTGGAGGCCGGGCTGTATTTCCAGAGGGTATTCAGAAAACCAAAGTCATTATCTGTATAACCAAAGCCGCCGAATAACCAAAGGTTGCCACTATTGTCTGTCCAGCTTACACTGGCATAGGCGGCACCGGGTTTATTTCCTGCCGCGGCAATGCCCAGGGTGCCATACAAACTGTATTGCTGAGTACTGCTGTCCCCATTTACCCAGGTCCAGTGATTGGTGGAAGGGTTAAATTTCCAGAGATCATTCAGGTAGCCCTGCTCGCTGTTACTCATACCCATTCCGCCAAACATCCACAGGTTACCCGACTGGTCATTCCAGGTGGTGGCAGAGGTGCGGGCACCGGGTTTATTGGTACTGGCTGCAACGGTTATGTTGCCATAAATTCCGGGATTATCAATAGCGTGGTCGCCCTTCATCCAGGTCCAGGGCGTGGTTGGATCAATCTGGGCATTTAGATTAAATGCCTGAAGGGCAAAAAGGATGAAGAGTACGGTGGTCTTCATGATAGGATGGATTTGAATACACCTAAACTTACGCCAGCCAGGCCCCGGAAACAACCCTTTAAGCCCTTATTATCAGGATATATGGGTTAGTACTTACAGGGGAGTAATA
>CAZLRY010000624.1:0-1873 GCA_964561675.1 uncultured Chitinophaga sp. | reverse complement strand
AAAAAGAGCACCTTATATTCACCAGTGGTGGTTTCCACGGTATTGGGAAAAGGGAGAGTTTCTTAGCTATGACAAATCAGCTGCTGTTGCAATAAGGTCGACGAACAAACAAAACATTATTGCAACGGAGGATTTGAAAATTCATATTCCGGTATTATCTCCTACTTTCAAGGAAAAGTATATCCGTCATATAAAACCCCGCTACATCAATGAGATCAGGGTGGATTTTGATGAAATGGAAGGAAAGTATGCTCAGGTTTTGCCTGACATTCCCACACGCGCAGCAGATTTTATCATCAAGGGCTCCGGTTTTAGCCAGTGGATCTTTTCAGAGGGGGCAATGTATTTCCTGGCGCAGGGAAACTCCGATTACTTGTCTTTCCTTATTCCAAAAGCATCGGAAGTCTTCACAAAATGGTTTGAGAATCACAAATTAAAGATACGGCACTCCTCATCGGGTAAGCTCGGGAACCAGCTCCTGAAAAATATTGGCGGTATTTACGGAACGAATTTTTTTGCCAACAGAGGAATGCCCCCAGTGTTGGCCCTATTTGAAAATGGGAAAACGGTTCTTAAACAAACGCTGGAGGGTCTGCTAAGTCGCCAGTTAACAAACTTCAGAGATACCAGCAGGAAGTCCATTACAGCGAAGCTACTGGATAAGAGCATCATCGAATTCGGAGCAGAAATTCAATGTAGCTTTTGTGATCAGCGTTCCTTTTACAGATTGTCTCTTCTCCAGGACAAAGTAAAATGCCCCATATGTCAGAATGATTTTTATGTACCTGCTCATGATGCTGACCAGATAAAGTGGGCATACAAAGGAATGGGGCCTTTTTCGAGAAATAATAAAGCAGATGGATTGCTTTGCGTATTACTGACGCTAAGATTTTTCAGAGTATCGATGTATCCAAGCCTTATTACGCCCTTTTTGAGTTTCGAAATCCTGGAGAATGATAAGGTGATCAATGAGGTCGATCTCGGTGTGTTTTTCTGTAAGGACTCAAGGAGCTATGAAGCGCCGGATCTTTTTTTTGCTGAATGTAAGACGGAAATTGACTTTAAGGATGATGACATTGAAAAGATGAAGAACTTAGGTATCAGGTTCCCCGGTACTATATTGACGTTTGCAACCTTAAAGCTGGAGCTTTCAGAGGAAGAAAAAATTAAGATAGCAAGAGTAGCTAACTACTTCCGAAAAGGGTTGGGACGCCGGCCTGTTTGCCCCGTATTGATATTGACGGGGAATGAATTGTTACCTGAGCATACTTTTGAACCGTTATTGAACATTAAGCCACTGATTATTGACCACCTACGTTTTTCAGACGAAATCGGTCATCTGGCGGATGTTACTTGTCAGAAATATCTGGGATTGCCTTCATTTGGAAGTATAGTGGAGAAAAAACTAGATGTCCAACGGAAAAAATGGGAGGAAAAGCAAAAAAATAAAGTTGGACCCGAAAGCGAAATTCAATCCTAACTTTTTTTTTGCTGTTCAACCTGCGGGACACCGGCCATCATTGCCTCAATCTCCTTCACATCATAAAACATTATCCCCCCCACCTTAGAAAACTTCAACTTTCCGCTATCCCGCAGGTGCTGCAGGGTTCCATGCGATATTTTCAGCAGTCTTCGTACTTCATGCGACTTTAGCCAGGGTCGCTGGGGGAGCGATGGCTGAACACCGGAAAGTTTCTTGATTTCCCGGAGTAACTCCAGCTTTAATTGCTGCAAATCAGCAACAGTTGCCGGTCGCCCGGGATCATTAACAATTCCCATCTTTCACATTTTTCAATCACACAATTTCAGTATCCAAAGCAATCAACCCCACCATACTCCTGCCCGGCGTATAACTCGGCCGGTAATCAATATA
>CAZLRY010000623.1:0-1875 GCA_964561675.1 uncultured Chitinophaga sp. | reverse complement strand
ACCCTTTCTTTTGCCAACGCTGAGCCGCGGCTTCATGGGTAAGTATCAGGATATCTTTGGCTTCAATTTTTAATAGTGGCATAGAGAGTGAGGGCAATAGGTATTCAAACCCCAGGGCATCAGCTCCGGCTGTCACCCAGTAGCCTTGCCGGGCCAGTTCAAACCAGGTTTTAGTTCCAGATACCAGGATAGTCTTACTCAGCAACGATTCCCGATTAATCACCCCGGCCATTAATTTATAATTCGCAATAAATACCACCGGCGATTTAATTTCAGGTAGCGCCGCCCGCCATTCATAATTAAAAAAATCACGCATCCGGTCGGTGGTGAAAAATATATGAGCAGGAGAAATGGGCAAAGCCGGCCATGGTTGCCAGTCCGTGAAAGCAATACTCTGGTCGTCTTTACCCGCCGCAAAAAGACAGGCTCCATGCTTCGTTTTGATAGTGGTAACTCCAAACTGCTGTAAACAACCCGAACCATATTGCACCGCCGTCCGCTTTTCCGCAATGGCGTCCTGCAGCAGCATGGGATTATTAATCGCTTTCAGTATATCGGCCGCCCGGTGATTGGATGGATGTGCTTCCGCCACAATCGCTCCCTGGCAAGGCGCCGGTACACATTCAATCAGGGGCAACAGCATCAATTTCTTATTGGCCAGCAGCTGTTGTATCATGGCCGAATCAGCCGGACTACGTAACAAGCGATTAAGTCCCGCCGTAGCCAATATAGTCGCATCATAGTCTCCGCTATCCAGCTTACGTAAGCGGGATTCGACATTGCCGCGGATCGGGCGCGTTTCAATATGAATGGTTTCCTTTAATTGCGGCAATGCTTTTTTCAGAAATACCGTGGCCATTTCTTCGCGGCGGGGCGAACAGGTACCAATAATAATGGTTTCACCACGGCTGATTTTATCCAGTATGCCCGGGTTGAAGATGGCGAGGTCGCGCGTATCATCCCGGTCCACTACGGCAAAGAGATGATCCCCGAAAAAATGTGCACTACTCATATCTTTCAATGAGTGCACGGCTATATCAGCTTCATGGGTTGACAAGGCCTCGAAAATATCCCGCGTAAAAAAATCCTGCCCTTCTACAGTATGCAGGGGGATACCAGACAACTGATCACCGCGGCTGCTGCGGGCAATCAGTTCCACTTTTACTTCCGGAAATACCTGCTCAATCCTGGCCTTCACAATCTCCAGCTGCAAGAGCGAAAGACGGGAATTCCTGCCGATCAGTCTGATAGTCTCCATGCAATAATTTTTTGAGGCTCCAGGCCAAGTGATGGATATGTTTGGGTAAATGCCGGGCGGTGCAGATCACGCGCAGACATTCCTCACCTACCGGTACGGTGGGAAAGTTGATCGGCTGCAGGTAGATGCCCTGTTTTTCCAGCAGTTGCCGGGCCAGTTGGCGGCACTGTTCCGCTCCGGCCACCGGGATGATCGTTATATGGGAAGGATTCGGTTTAAAGTCCACTCCATTTTCGGTTAAGGATTGACGTAAGTGCTGTACGTTGGAAAAAAATTGCCGCCGCCGGTTCTCCTCCCGTTGAATCAGCTGAATACTCGTGTTGGCTGCGGCACAGATCGCCGGAGGCAACGAGGTGGTGAATATAAAACCACGGCCAAAACTGCGGATAAAATCAATCAGTAAAGAAGAAGCGGCAATATAACCTCCAAAAACCCCAATGGCTTTGGAGAGGGTTCCGTTCACCATATCGACGGAGGACTGAACATCTTCCTGTTCGAATATACCGGCCCCGGTTTTTCCATACAATCCTACTGCATGTACTTCATCCACATAAGTCAGTGCCTGATACTTACGGGCCAGTGCAATAATATCTTTTACAGGAGCAATGGTCCCACTC
>CAZLRY010000622.1:0-1877 GCA_964561675.1 uncultured Chitinophaga sp. | reverse complement strand
CAGGAAGCCGGCGAAGATATCCTTACCTGGAGTGCAAGCCGCAAGCTGACCTGGAGTGATTACAAAGCCAGCCCCAACCCAAAGAGTGATGCGGCGGCCACCACCAGTACTTCCCTGAGTATCGATTATCATATTTCGGGCAGCCAGTTTAGTTATACGATCAAATCCTGGTTTTCAAGAAGCCGTTCCTGGGTACGTAATCAAACAGATCATATCCTGAGTCATGAGCAGGGCCATTTTGATATTGCCGAGGCCTATGCCCGCAAACTGCACCAGCGGATGCGGGCATACAAGTTCAATAAAAACAATTATCAAAAGGAGTTGAACCGCATCTACAATGAAGTGGCCGATGAAAAAGCAGCAGTGCAACAACAATACGACCGGGAAACCCGCCACAGCATCGATGAAGTCAAACAAGCCGAGTGGCTGAAAAAGATCAGCCGGATGCTGGAGGAATTAAAAGAATATGCAAATTATTAATGCGCCTTCAACTACTTTTTACCTGACGTGGCGTTGAATCGTATCAGGAGCTGCAGCAAGGGTTCAATATCCGCTTCCCTTACCAATATGGAGGTACCGGGAACTGCTTGCTGAAACTGCCGGTAACGACGGTAAATAGCAATATCCCATCGCTTAGGGTTGGCACTCCGGTTGGATGCCACAATCTCCGTCAGTCCGCTGCTTACATAGCGGAATTCCTGGATTTCAACCCGCTTATTCGCAAAACTGAGTTTGTTAACCGTATCCAGTATCCTGATCAGCGGTTCCAGTTCCTCAATATCCAGCTGGGTACTATAGACCGAAAACAATGTACTGTTGAACAGGGATCCGGGTAAAAAACTCAGGGCACTTCGTTGCTCACCGGTTTGCCAGTCGCGTGCCGTTATCACACCCACCTCCACCGAATTTAACACCCCGATCGTATCGGTAGTGACATGAATACTTCTGCCCGGTTCCATCAGGAACTGCTGTAACCGGGAATGACCGTAACTGCTGTCTGTCTGTGCCAGCAGGGAGAATGGAAGGAGCATAAAAAAAACCTGCAGTGCTTTCATAATAGATTTTACTGCAAGTTATTTTCCGAATTCTTTATACGATGTTAAAACAACCCGTAGAGCTCTGCGTCCACTTTCCGGATGATTTCACCAAAATCCTCATCCCGTTCTGCAAATTTATTTTTATCGACATCAATGACCAGGAGTTTACCTTCCTTATAATCGCCGATCCATTTGTTATAATACTCATTGAGTTTTTTCAGGTAATCCAGCCGGATATTCTCTTCATATTCCCGGCCCCTTTTCTGGATTTGTCCCACCAGGGTGGGTACTGAAGCATTCAGGTAAATCAGCAGATCCGGCGGTTGTACCAGGGTTTTGAGGGTCTGGAAAAAATTAAAGTAATTATCAAAATCCCTTTTGCTCATCAGGCCCATTTCATGCAGGTTGGGCGCAAAAATGTTGGCATCTTCGTAAATAGTACGGTCCTGGATCACGGTTTCTGTTCCTTTCTGAATTTCCACCAATTGCCGCAGCCGGCTGTTGAGGAAGAATATCTGTAGATTAAAACTCCAGCGGGGCATATCCTCATAAAAATCCATGAGGTAGGGATTATGGTCCACATCTTCGAAGTTGGGGATCCACTTATAATGCTTGCTGAGCATTTCGGTGAGGGTCGTCTTTCCAGCGCCTATATTGCCTGCAATAGCGATGTGTTTTGGTTTCTTAGCTTTTGCCATAACTGCTTAAATTCCGGATACAATAATATTCCCGAAAGGGAGGGCTTCAAAGTAAGCCCTTTTTCGGACTTTGAGATTCGGTAATCCCTGTTTTTTAAAAATAATTCAACCCCATGGCTTCCCGAACCAGCTCCATCGTTGC
>CAZLRY010000621.1:0-1877 GCA_964561675.1 uncultured Chitinophaga sp. | reverse complement strand
GAATGGAATTATAAATCAGAATTACAGTGGGAATTGTTACAATTCGATTGTCACCGGCTACTAAAGGATTGTGTGAGTGATCTGAATAAACTGCTGCGCCAGGAATCTGCTATGCATTTTAACCAGTTCAGTATGGATGGGTTTGAATGGGTTGACCTGAATCACCGGGCGGAATCAGTGATTGTGTATAAACGGAAGGGCAAGAAAAAAGGGGATGACCTGCTCGTTATCCTGAACATGACCCCATTGGTCAGGCAGGACTGGAGTATTGAAGTAATTGGAAAGCCTTATTCTGCAGAAATATTTAACAGCGACCGTACAATTTATTGGGGGGCTGGTGTCGTTTTTAACCCGGAAGTAAGATGTGAGCTGATCGACAAAGCAGAGAAAAAATACCGGGTGACCGTAAATTTACCGGCACTTGCGGGTTTAATACTGAAGTAATTACGATTTGGTACTGAAATTGGTTGATAAAGAACGGATTAAGCTTTGATTTGTCATTTCTGCGTTTTATCTTAGTTCCCCGGCTTTCACTTATGGAAGGCCAAAATTCATCCTATGTTAAAAATATTCATCACTACGTGTATGTTGCTGTCCGGCAGTCTGGTTTATTCTCAGACCGCGGTACACACGATTGTTGTGCCGGTTGATAGTGCCGATTTCTTTTTACAAAAAGGATTAACGGAAAAGCAAAATGGCCGGCGAATGGAGTCCCTCAAAAATTTTGAGAAGGCAGTCCGTTACGATTCAAGCAGCAAATCCATCATTACTGAACTGGCATCCGCCTATCATGATCTGCGGAAATACAACAATGCCCTGGTCATGTACAAACGCCTGATTGAAATGGGCGAAGAAACACCTGCTCTGTATAAACAAGTCTTGCAGCTTTGTTTCCAGATGAAGCAAAATGAAGAAGTGGTGAAATTTGCCAGCCGGTTGAAAAAACTGGATCCTTCGGAGAAAATCAGTTTCTATGTTGGCAAAGCCAATTACGAAATGGAAAATTACGGGGATGCACTCAAAGCTTTAAATGAAGCAGCAAAAGAAGATCCGGCCAATGCTGAAATACCGTATATGATCGCCCGCAGTTATGCGGACATGATGAATTACAAACTGGCGGTGCCTTTCTTTAAGAAAGCGATTGAACTGGATCCCAAACAAAGCTATTGGGTCTATGAACTTGGGCTGATCTGCTATGCGATGCATGATGACAAAAATGCGCTGAAGTATATCCTTGAAGCGGCCGATAAAGGGCACAGACGCGATAACGAATACCTGGAAAACCTGGCCATTGCCTACCTGAATGTGGGACAACTGGACTCCGGTGTGGCCATGCTCAATGAGATCCTGAAAAAAAGGCCAAGTGACATGAATATCCTGAACATGGTGGCTGAAGCGTTTTATTACAAAGCCAAATATGATCAGGCCATGGAATACTGGGATCGGGTGCTCGAATACGACAAGGAAAACGCCACCGCCCTTTATATGATCGGCATGTGCTACCAGAAAAAAGGCGGACGGGAGAATACCGATAAAGGAATCACCCTCTGCGATAAAGCCATTGAACTCGACCCAAGCCTCGCAAATCTGAAACAGAAGAAGATGATGGCGGGACTCTAAGAAAGATAGTAGTTCGTAGTCGGGAGTTAGTAGTCAAAGTCTGAAAGTAGTAATTGGCCTAAAAGATAGAAAGAGGTCAGGCAAAACATAATAAAAAATGCAATCACGTAGTGATTGCATTTTTTATTAAACAGCTTATCTTATCGATCAAATTCACAAATATTTTGAAGAATTTATTAGCAGGGGCTGTTGACTACTAACTACTAACTCCCGACTACTAACTACATTCTCTCCGGTACCCTAATCCCCAGCAATCC
>CAZLRY010000620.1:0-1879 GCA_964561675.1 uncultured Chitinophaga sp. | reverse complement strand
CATGATATGATGAGTGGCAGTATTCTCTATGCTCCGCATGATCCGGCCAACGATGTAGCCGTTTTGTTTATTGAAACCAGTGGTTGTCTGCCCATGTGCGGTCACGGTACGATCGGAACGATTACGATCGCTATAGAAGAAGGATTGATAAAACCCAAAGTGCCTGGTATTGTCCGGATGGAAGCTCCGGCCGGTCTTGTAATGATTTCTTATAAACAGGATCCTGCAAGCGGGAAAGTGGAGAGTGTAAAGCTGACGAATGTGCCTGCATTTTTGCATTCGGCAGACCTGACGGCGGACTGTCCGGAGCTGGGCGAGCTGGTGGTGGATGTATCGTATGGCGGGAATTTTTATGCCATCGTGGATGTACAGAAAAACTTTAAAGGTCTTGAGCATTATACAGCGGACAAACTGATTGCCTGGTCCCGCGAATTACGGAAGAATATTAATGCAAAGTACAGTTTTGTCCATCCGGATGATCCTACGATCAATGGATGTTCGCATATCCTGTGGGCCGGTGCGGTACTGGATCAGCGTTCAACTGCGCGGAATGCCGTATTTTATGGCGAGAAAGCCATTGATCGCTCTCCCTGTGGTACCGGCACCAGTGCAAGAATGGCTCAATGGTATGCCAAGGGCAAACTGAAGAAGGGGGATGAGTTTATACACGAGAGTATCATTGGCAGTAAATTTACCGGACGTATTGAAGAAGAATTGTTGGTGCATGGGAAGCCGGCAATACGCCCATCCGTAGAAGGCTGGGCAAAAGTATATGGCTACAATACAATCTGGATCGATAAAGAAGACGATCCTTATGCGTACGGATTCCAGGTAATATGATCGGGTGTCATCCCGAAGCTTCGGGTGTCGGGTGTCGGGTGTCAGCTGTCAGGAGTGCTTCGCAAGTAATGTTCATCCTTTTCAACCTATCAACTTGTTAACTTATTAACTATAACAATCATGTCATCCAGAAAAAAATTCATCCTCCAGACAGGTGCCTTAACCGCAGGCAGCATACTGGCGAATTCAGTTGGGAACAACGTGTTTGCCATCTTCAAAAACCGGATAGCGCCTTCTGATCAGATCAATGTGGGCGTGATTGGTGTGAATGGAATGGGCTGGTCAGACCTGAAAGCCATGTTGAAAGTGCCTGGAGTAAACCTGGTGGCCCTTTGTGATGTGGATAAGAATGTACTGGATAAACGTATGGGCGAACTGAAAGCAATGAATGTGGATGCAACAAAAGTGAAAACGTATGCCGATCACCGGGCCATGCTCGATCAGAAGGATATTGACGCAGTGATCATTGGTACTCCCGATCACTGGCATTGTCTACAGATGGTGGACGCCTGCCAGGCAGGTAAAGAAGTGTACATAGAGAAGCCAGTGGGCAATTCAATTGAGGAATGCCGGATCATGATTGCGGCACAAAAGAAATATAACCGGGTGGTTCAGGCCGGTCAGTGGCAACGCAGTCAGCAACATTTTCAGGAAGCGGTGAATTTTGTGCATAGCGGACAGCTGGGCAATATCAGGGCAGTTAAAGTCTGGTGCTTTGTTGGCTGGAAAAAACCAATTCCCTTTATAGCGGATAGCCCGGTACCTGCAGGGGTGGATTATAACCGCTGGCTGGGTCCGGCACAAATCCGGCCGTTTAATGCCAACCGGTTTCATTTTACGTTCCGCTGGTTCTGGGATTATGCCGGCGGACTCATGACCGATTGGGGGGTGCACCTGCTGGATTATGCATTGATTGGGATGAAGGCCACGGTGCCGAAATCCATCAGTGCTATGGGCGGTAATTTCGGAGACCCGTCCTCACCGCAGGAAACACCGGATACACTGACGGCCCTTTACCAGTTTGATAAATTCAGTTTAT
>CAZLRY010000619.1:0-1881 GCA_964561675.1 uncultured Chitinophaga sp. | reverse complement strand
GCAAAGAAGCCGGTACACTGATAACCCCAGCTGCCATCGAACGGATGTTCCATTAATGGCATAAACTCCACATGGGTGAAGCCGGTTTCCTTCAGGTAAGGCACCAGCCGGTCGCGGATATCATCATAACTGTTATAGCGTTCCTCATCATTCTTGTCAGGGCGCATCCAACTGGCCAGGTGCAGTTCATACACACTCCAGGGCGCCTCCAGTGAATTGTGTTTTTTTCTTTTCTTCATCCACTCCTTATCCTCCCAGTCATATTGCATATCCCAGGTAATACTGGCTGTCTGCGGCCGCTTTTCCCAGAAATTAGCAAAGGGATCCCCTTTATCCAGTTCTTTTTTTCCAAAACCTGTAATATGATACTTGTAAGCTTCCCCCAGTTTAAAACCAGGGATAAATCCTTCCCATACCCCACTCTTGTCCCAACGGGGATAAAGCGCATATTCATGATTCTTCCAGTCATTGAAATTCCCTTTCACGGAAACAGCAGTGGCATTGGGTGCCCATACACAGAAATACATACCCCAGGTATTATTCACTTCGATAGAATGAGAACCGAATTTTTTATACAACTGATAGTTGGTGCCTTGTTGGTAATTCTGAATATCCTCATCAGTGAGTAATGAGTAATTCCAAACCAGCAAACTGGTATCAACGAAATTTTCTTCTTCATATTTTTTACTATATGATGGAACCGGTTGCCCTGATTTATCTTTCAGCGAAGCAACAGATTTCTTTTTTCGGGCTTTATCAGCTGCAGTCGTATTCTTTTTAGAACTCATATATTTACGGTTATTCCGTGTTTTAACTTAAAATTACACGAACGGCATTGTATTAAACAGAATTTCATGGGAAATTAGCGGCTTGTAAAGCCTTAACCTGACCTAAACCAACAAACAGCCATGAAATTAAAGCTCATTTTGGGCCTTTTGCTTCTTACTGGAGCCCTTTCCACCTATGCTCAGAATTCCACCATTAAAGGTCAGATAACGGATTCTGTTGACAAAAAGTCGGCAGCCAATGCGGTGATCTCCCTCTTACGAAAATCTGATTCGATAATGGTCCGTTTTGCCAGGGCAGGACGTGAAGGACAGTTTACACTGGAAAATATTAAACCCGGTTCCTATATCCTGCTGGCCACCCACCCATTTATGGGTGATTATTTTGATACCCTTCGCGTGGAGCCCGGAAGTACCAAGGACCTTGGCCGGGTGTATATGACCCCCAAAACAAAATTACTCGCGGAAGTTATACTCAAAACCGGATCGCCGATCCGTATTAAAGGAGATACCACGGTCTATACCGCTGATAGCTTTAAAGTAAGAGCAGGTGCCAATGTGGAAGAATTGTTACGGCGTTTACCCGGTATACAGGTGGACAAAGATGGAAAGATCACGGCTATGGGTGAACGGGTGAAAAAAGTACTGGTGGATGGAGAGGAATTTTTTGGCAGCGACCCTGGCATTGCCACCAAAAACCTGCGGGCAGATGCAGTAAAAGAAGTGGAAGTATTTGATAAAAAAAGTGACCAGGCTGAATTCACCGGCATTGATGACGGGGTAAAGGATAAGACGATCAACCTGAAAATGAAAACCAAGAAGGGATACTTCGGAAAAGTAGAAGCCGGAGGTGGACTGAAAGATAAATACAACAATTCGGCCATGTTTAATTCCTTCCAGAATAAGCGTAAACTCGCTGCTTATGGAATCATGAGCAATACCGGCCAGACCAACCTGGATTGGCAGGATGCCCAGAATTATGGCGGCAATGATAATATGAGTTCCGGCATGACAGATGATGGAGGCATGTGGATCAGTATGAGTGGAGACGGGGATGATAACTTCTGGGGAGGCCGGAATGGTATACCCAGGAATA
>CAZLRY010000618.1:0-1882 GCA_964561675.1 uncultured Chitinophaga sp. | reverse complement strand
GGCTTCGTTTCCTAACGAACCAATTTTTTTATAATCAAAGGTTTCCGGAATTTCCAGTTCTTCCAGCTGGGACATTCTGCTGACCAGTTCTTTTTCCTTTTCTATATACACATCGTATTTGACCTGGATGGCAGCTTGTTCAATGGAGTCTGGTGTGAAAGAGTACAAGGCTGTTTTAAGTTTTGGAAGGATAGTTGCCATATCGGCCAGTTCCACTGACGGGCGCAATAGAATTTTTTCCGCTTTTTGTTTTTCAGTAATCAACGAAGATCCGATTTGTTCAAACCAGCCATTTATTTCTGCCGGTTCCACCGACATTTCTTTTAGTATTTTTTTGATCTGCTCAACAGAGGATTTTTTGTCAGTCACCCGGTCCATCCTTTCCTGGCTGGCTAGTCCGAGTTTGTAGCTTATTTCTGTCAATCTAATATCTGCATTGTCCTGACGAAGCAAGGTTCTGAATTCTGCCCGGGAGGTAAACATGCGATACGGCTCCTGGGTTCCTTTGCTGATCAGGTCGTCGATGAGCACGCCAATATACGCGTCACTTCTTTTTAATATCAGGGCCTCTTTTTCCACGGCTTTCTGATGGGCGTTGATACCAGCCATTAATCCCTGACAAGCCGCTTCTTCATATCCGGTGGTGCCATTGATTTGTCCGGCAAAAAACAGATTGTTGATCAGCTTCGTCTCCAATGAATACTTCAATTGAGTTGGCGGAAAGAAATCATATTCGATCGCATACCCCGGACGGAACATACGGGCGTTCTCGAACCCCGGTATACTACGAAGTGCTTCGTATTGTGTTTCTTCTGGTAAGGAAGTAGAGAAGCCATTAAGATAAATCTCTACAGTGTTCCAGCCTTCCGGTTCTACGAAGAGCTGGTGACGATCTCTTTCGGCAAAACGGTTGATCTTATCTTCAATACTGGGACAGTAGCGCGGACCCACCCCATCAATCCGACCGGCAAACATCGGACTCCGGTCGAAGCCGGTTTTTAAAATATCGTGAACCTTCTGATTGGTATAGGTGATCCAGCAACTTCTTTGTTTAGTTGGCTTTTCTGTATCCAGGTAGGAAAAGCCTACATGCTCGGTATCACCGGGCTGTTCTTCCATTTTTGAATAGTCAAGGCTTCGTCCATCCACCCTTGGTGGAGTTCCGGTTTTAAGGCGGTCGCTTTCAAAACCAAGACTTACTAATTGTTCGGTAATACCAGTGGCTGCTTTTTCAGCGATTCGCCCACCACCAAAGTTCTTTTCTCCAATATGCACGATACCATTGAGGAAGGTACCATTGGTGAGCACCACCGATTTTGCCTCAATACGGTGACCCATGCCGGTGATGATTCCGTAACAACGCCCCTCCTTTACCAATAAACCATTGACCATGTCCTGGTAAAAATTCAGGTTTGGCGTGTTCTCCAGCATTTCTCTCCACTTCAGGTGAAAGAGCATCCGGTCGTTCTGCGCTCTTGGACTCCACATTGCCGGACCCTTACTCCGGTTGAGCATCCGGAATTGGATAGTAGAGAGATCCGTTACAATACCAGAGTATCCACCCATTGCATCAATTTCCCTTACAATCTGTCCTTTGGCAATTCCTCCCATGGCAGGATTACAGCTCATCTGGGCAATGGTCTGCATATTCATGGTCACCAACAGGGTTTTGGAACCAAGATTGGCTGCAGCGGCAGCTGCCTCACATCCGGCATGGCCGGCACCTACTACTATGACATCGTATATTGGAAACATGGGGGGCAAAGGTATCTTGTTCTTGGGGCTATTTTTCAAAGTTTTTAAGGAATTCGCTTTCCTTTCTTACATCTTCTAAACTCCGTCCACTATTCAGCATTTCAAATTCAAAGCTGGAATAACCTTC
>CAZLRY010000617.1:0-1883 GCA_964561675.1 uncultured Chitinophaga sp. | reverse complement strand
CAACAGCTGGAATGGATCACTGAACAGGAAACCATGGTCAGCCATTTTGAAGTGGAAAGAAGTATCAACGGCCGCGATTGGCTGGTCATATTGTCAAATATGAAGGCTACGAATAGCGATCTTCAGCATACCTATGCGCATACTGATAAAGAGTACATACCAACAGTGGTTTATTACCGGATCAAAGAAGTAGACAAAGACGGTAAATCGTATTACTCTGAAGTATTAAAAGTGGATGCAGATGCCGGATTTAACCGGATCATTGCCTACCCTAATCCGGCAGATAAGCTCTTATATGTCGGCAATGTTGAAAAAACAAAACTCAGTACTATTCAATTATATTCCATCAACGGAGAAAAGGTCAAAGAATGGAACCAGCCGCAGCTTTCCTATGATGTCAGTAATCTCCCGACAGGAATATATCTACTGAAAGTAAACACCACCGATGGCGCCCAGCAAACGATAAGAATAAAAAAATTGTAACCAACTGATTTGCCAGGACGTTGATGTCTGAATGGCAATAAGACAGGATGGAACCCCTTCTGGCTGCTTTAGAAAGACCACTTATGAATAGGTGGTTTTTCTATTTTAGACATACAGCAGCCGGCAGCTCGCAGATTGTAGTCGGCAGTCCTCCTGATAGGATCTGGTAAAAAATGCTGTACCAGTTTCTTTAAAAAGCCTTTCAAAAAAATTGCCCGCAAAGCATTTAAGACTTTTCGTATGATGCCACGCAGTGGCTTCTTTTACCGTCCTTACCGCCTTACCGGCAAAAAATAGCCGGGAAGATGGTAATAGAAGCCTCAGCGAGGCTTTTTTGGGGGCCACGAATTCACACAAAAGGCCACGAAAGGATTTGCTGCGCAAATGAATGCCTGCGGCATTTGAGCCACGGATCTCACAGATCCACACGGATTTTTGTTTGGCTAGAAAATGATCTATTGTATTCAATCCGTGTGAATCTGTGTTATCCGTGGCCTGCCTTTCTGTATTTTTTGTGCCTTTTCGTGTATTTCGTGGCCACCCCCTATTTGCCGCAGGCAAAATTCATCCCGCAAAGTTTTTAAGACTTTTCGTATGATGCCACACAGTGGCTTCTACTACCGTCCTTACCGGAAACCAAATTCCGTTGACCTGCTTATTTACTTTTCTGTTGTTGCCCTGTTCCGCCATTTTGTACAGGTGCTTTAGGAGTATTGCCGTTAACAGCTGGAGGAATGACCTGACCAGGCTGACCAATATTTGTAATGACCTGATTTCGGTCGCGGGCATTGATACTTTGAGCGAGTATACTGCGATCACCGCTGTATTCAAGGGGAAAACTATATGTTATCACTAAAGCAGGACGCAGTCTCTTTTCATCAATCCGGGCTGAAGCGAACCAGTCTCTGTAAGTGTGTTGGCGTTGAAGTGAGTCTTCCCCGAACATCATAAAACCATAATTGCCATATTTAAACATATTTTTTACCATGCTGGTTACATTCAGGTTGATTATAGTTGTCTTCTTACGCCTGTTCAGTTTGATCACCACCTGATCATTATCACTCGATGTGGGTTGATTCTCCCAGTTTACAAGGCTGTCCTGCCAGGGTTGATTAATTCTCCTGACAGTGAACCTATGAGCAGGTTCATCAGTCGTTTCTTCATCCTTCAGTGTAACAGGGATCAGTATCAGTTCCGCATTGGTAATCCATTCCGGCTTTATAATTTTTGGGAGATTGCCATAATCAAACGAAAGCAGCGAATGACATTTTTCCAGTTGTCCATGGTTATCCCAGGCTGCTGAACCGATGATCACTGACTGATTACCTGCCTGATCCGGGTAACGGTTCGTCAGTAATGTACTACGTGTGGTACTGTCTGAACGAATTACGATTGAAAAA
>CAZLRY010000616.1:0-1888 GCA_964561675.1 uncultured Chitinophaga sp. | reverse complement strand
CGCCTGAAATCCACCTCCCCGGCCCCATACCATTTAAAAACAGATTCTTTGGCCGACCAGAGTAAGGTAAGCAACCGGACATCCGGGGTGGCCGGATCCGGGATGAATAGTTTTTGTTCTCCGGCGGAGAGGTATTTGTCTTTTATCCGGAGTATCCTGTCTTTTGTTTCTTCCACATCCACCCCCACCCGATGGGTACGGCTGACAATAGCCGCCGCATAATCCCCGCAATGTGAGATCGAGAATTGATAGCGTTCTCCCGCTAAATAGGGCTTCCGTGTGTCGGCAATCCGGATCTGATCATAGGGAAAATCAGGAAAAAGATATTGCAGAAGGAACCGCCCGGCCAGGTGCTGCAACCGCTTTTTCGGATGCGTGACATCGCGGTGCAAGGGTACATTTCGCCGGAAGAATTCTTCTGTCTCCTCGATCTTCCATACGCCCAGGCGGGTGGATTCGTTGATTTGTTGTTGAAAAAAAACCGGCATTCCTTTCTTATTCCTGTTTACTTTGCTGCCCTGAATAAAAACGAAGATAAATGATACTTTCTGATACCCGCATTCTGGAGGAAATAGAAAAAGGCACCATTAAAGTGGTCCCCTATCAGCGTGATTGTCTCGGCAGCAATTCCTACGATGTACACCTGGGCAAGACCCTGGCCACGTATAAAGAACATATGATCGATGCGAAAAAGCACAATGAAATCGAATATTTTGAAATTCCTGACGAAGGCATTGTGCTGTATCCCCATATCTTCTACCTGGGAGTAACGGAAGAATATACCGAAACCCATGCCCATGTACCCTTCCTGGAAGGAAAATCCTCAACCGGAAGACTCGGCATCGATATCCATGCCACCGCCGGAAAAGGAGATGTGGGTTTCTGTGGCAACTGGACCCTGGAGATTTCGGTGAAACAACCGGTAAAAGTGTATAAAGGAATGCCGATTGGTCAGTTGATTTATTTCCCGGTGGATGGCGAAATTGAAATCAAATACAACCAGAAAAAGAATTCAAAATACAGCAATCAGCCGGACAAACCGGTGGAGAGCATGATGTGGAAGAATAAGTTTTAAGCGGGTTTAAAAGGTTTAAGAGGTTTAAGAGGTTTAAGAGGTTTAAAAGGTTTAAAAGGTTTAAAAGGTTTAAAAGGTTTAAGAGGTTTATAAGAAAATCTCCTTTATCACGCCCTCTATTAGCCTCCGTAGCTAAGCGAAGGAGGGTTTTATCTCTTTCAAACTCTTTTGACCTCTTAGCAGCCCCGCAGGGACGTTTAGGCTGGAGTGTTACTTGTTGATGAACAAAAGTCAGACAGGCTTGTTATTTTTTTATGCCTTCTTACATAAAATTGTTGATTTCAATTGCAATCCCCTTGCTCGTGGGAGGAATCAGCGGATATTTTACGGTCACCGGGGTGGAAAGCTGGTATCAGACCATTCAAAAACCTTCCTGGAATCCGCCTAACTGGATATTTGGTCCGGTGTGGACCACGCTTTATGTTATGATGGGGATTGCTTTATGGCTGGTCTGGAAAGAAGATACCAGTCGTGAACTCAAAATCATTGCCGTTATTCTTTTTTCGGCCCAACTCCTGCTGAATTTTTTCTGGTCATTCATTTTTTTCAAACTCGAACAACCCGGTTGGGCATTCGCAGAAATTATAGTGCTCTGGGTGGCAATTCTGGCAACTATATTCGCCTTTGGACAGGTCAATAAAGCAGCGGCCTGGTTGCTGGTTCCTTATATTGCCTGGGTTTCTTTTGCAGCAATCCTGAATTTCACGATCTGGAGATTGAATTAGGTTGACAAGTTCCCTACAACCTCCCTACCCCATACTTCTTGTAATACGCAATCAGCCACGCCACCACTTCATTATAGCTTCTCTTGCC
>CAZLRY010000615.1:0-1889 GCA_964561675.1 uncultured Chitinophaga sp. | reverse complement strand
TTTCACTGAACGCATCATAAAAACCAAAAGGTCCCCATAATTTATCTTTCTTATTCGTATACCAGTTCCGCATGGCCGCCATGGATTCCTTTGGTGTGTAGGGGAAAGAGGATAAAGCGGCCGTGGGAGAAATAACTCCCAGGTCTCTCTTCATAGTTGGCGCATGACCGGCATAGCCCCTCATGGAATAACTGGAAGTGAGTCCCCAGCTATCAGGTCCATAGCCTTTGTATTGTTTAGGATTATTCACGCCCCATTTATAATGAATCAGGGAATGAGCGGTATTGTCTTTCCAGTAATCGGCATACTGATCTTTCAATCCGCGCGGATCCAGTCCCAGCCATGAATAATGTGCCCAGAATAAAGGGCCGATAGTACCCGGCTCTCCCTGGTGACGCAGTTGTAATTGGATGCCATCATAAGATCCCGGTGATTGATTGATCTTTCCTTTCTCCGCCCAGCCTTCATGATATACTTCGGCAGGCACTCCATGGGTCGGAGAAGAAGCAGCCAGCACATACATGATCAGGCATTCGTTGTATCCGTGTACCGCAAAGTTCATATCCCAGTTATACTCCGGACTCCAGTGCCAGTACAATACATTTTTCCCGTTGCGGTACCAGTCAAATTCCACTTCTTTCCAGAGTTTATCAATTCGTGCGGCCAGTTGCTTTTCGGATGTATTGCCTTCCATAAAATACTGCCGGACACAAAGCAATCCCTGGATCATAAACGAAGTTTCGACGAGATCGCCTCCATTGTCTTTTCGGCCAAAGGGTTTTACTTTTCCCGTTTCGCCATTCCACCAATGGGGCCAGGCTCCATGAAAACGGTCGGCTGTTTCCAGGAATCGCACGATCTTTTCCAGTCGTTCCCGTCCTTCCTCGCGGGTTATAAATTTTCTTTCTATCGCAACCAGGATCGCCATCACCCCAAAACCCGCACCGCCACTGGTCACGGTCGTCATATCCTTCTGCGGATAAATATTATCGGCATGATAACGCTCCCGGGCCAGTCCGCTCACCGGCTCCGCTCCTTCCCAGAAATAACGGAAAGCGGCCCGTTGCACCGAATCAAAAATAACCTGGTCTTCGTTGGTCAGTTCAGGTGCCGACTGCACTGTTTTAACCGGACCCTTACAGGCACCCAGCCACAAAAGCAAAATCACAATACTGTATCGCATAATGCATGTTTTAAAAAAGGGGCTTATCAGCAATAAAGCGATAAACCCCCATATATGACCGATTGCTGCTTCGCCGTATTCATTTATCCTCCGAAGCTTTAGCGAAGGAGGACTCCCCACTCTCCACTCTCCACTCACCACTCACCACTCACCACTCACTATTTATTCGCTTTCCCCAAATTAAACAACGCCTTAATATGCGCATCCGGCAGCGACCTGTTAAAAAACCGGATCTCATCCACCTGTCCGGTCATCGGCGCAAAAGAAACATCCGCATTTACGGCCATACCGGGTATGCCATTGTAGTTGGAACCAATGATCACCTGGCTGGGTTCATAGGCTTTGAAGTTGTTATTGCCGGTACCCCTGTTCGGGAAGGCGCCCACTTTCACCGCATCTGCCCAGATATTGAATACACCGGTGGTGAATTCATAGGTCAGGACAATATGCGTCCATTTGTCTGCCCCGATGGTCGGCGACAACACATTGTTCAGGTTATCCTGTGTACCACCGCCAATCGTCATGAACGTTGGTTGTATACGTAAGGTAGTGGTATTGGATGCAGGAAAAGATTGTGTATTCAACGCAAAGTTGATATTCCCGTTAAAGATTCCCGGACGGGCTAATTGAAAAAGCATGGTTCGTTTGGAGCCATTATTCAGAATCTTCACCCAGGTGCTGATGGTCCAGCTCTTCAGGGAATCCG
>CAZLRY010000614.1:0-1889 GCA_964561675.1 uncultured Chitinophaga sp. | reverse complement strand
TCCGCCAGAGTGGTCATCCCCAAAGCGGGTTTTACCTGAATGAGTTTGATAAACTTGCGGCGGTCTTAGCGGAACTGGAAAGCCGTCAACAGAAAACCCTGCTGATCGGGGTGAGTTTTGCCCTTCTTGATTTTGTCGAAAAATACCAGATACCCCTGAAACATACGATCATCATGGAAACCGGGGGAATGAAAGGGCGTCGAAAAGAACTGATCCGTCCGGAGCTGCACAGGATCCTGAAAGCCGCTTTTTCAGTACCTGTTATCCATTCCGAATACGGCATGACCGAGCTTTTATCCCAGGCCTATTCCAAAGGAGAAGGCATTTATCATTGTCCGCCCTGGATGAAAGTACTATTGCGGGATGATGAGGACCCGCTTCGGGTGATCACATCCGGCAGCGGGGTGGTGAATGTGATTGATCTGGCCAATATTCATTCCTGTTCTTTTATCGCCACGGATGATGCGGGAAAAGTATATTCCGATGGATCGTTTGAGATACTCGGCAGGGTGGATGGGAGTGATATGCGGGGCTGTAGCCTGTTGGTCATTAACCAATAGTCGAACGGGTATTATTTAGCTAATCCATATTTTGTATAGATGCCTGATCCGGGAAAATCCGCATCCAGCAGGTTTAAGAGCCGGGCTCCTTTTATACAAGACCAAAAAGCATGATACGTTCTGGCTCTGTCTTCTATCATGGAAAATTTTACCTGCCAGTTATTGAGTACCGTTAGTTTGCCGGATGATTTTACTTCTGCAAACTTTGCATTGCCCACCATCCCGTTAATGACCAGCAATTTCCAGTTGTAGGTATTGCCGGGTTTAAATACAAATTCTTCATTGGACTGGTTGATATTCATGCCGGCATATTGCCCGGTATACACGTGGTACATTTGTTGAATGCCGGTAAAATCACTGGTCCATTTACCTTTAAAGTCGGAAGCGGCAATCGCAAACCGGTTGTACGTGGTCATATTGGCCAGTGGATTCATCAGGGCAGTCTCGCTATCCCATTTTATTGTTTCCGGATCAAATTTAAACTGCCGGATAAAAGCATTTTTATCCGGGGCCACAAATTCGATCCATCCGGTTTGACCCTGGCGGAATAAAACGATAAATACATTTTTCCCGGTACTGGTTTCATTGGCATACCCCATACCCAGGTAGGGCCGGTCGTACGTACTGATATAGCTGGTTTTGTAATTTTTGAGATTGCTGTATCGGGGAGCCACCAATATATTCCAGGCCGCATTGGTCAGTACATCAGGATCCGCCGGGAAAATCGTTCCTTCCCTGGGATAATGGATCAGTACTTTAATGTCCGCTTTTTTAACTTCCACCCAGTCTTCCTGTACCGTGCTGGTCCATCCGTCGTCAAAGTTGGTGGTGGTAAAGGCAAATCCTTCTTTCGCGGGTATTGCCGTGGGCGGATTGACTTTGGTTACTTCTGTTTTTTTGACTGGGCTTTTAACGGCAATTTGTTTTTGCAACGCGATGGATTCCAGGAAGG
The DNA here is from genome assembly GCA_964561675.1 of uncultured Chitinophaga sp. Taxonomy (GTDB): domain Bacteria; phylum Bacteroidota; class Bacteroidia; order Chitinophagales; family Chitinophagaceae; genus JJ008. Next base: position 377 of record CAZLRY010000614.1, on the reverse strand, counting down.
CGGTAACTTCTTTTTGATAAGTATCCGAATTGGTCAATATGACAATATTCACCATCTTCTCCTGGCTGGTGGAAGTGACCAATACAACCATCCCATTACTGCCCTCCTTCTCGAATGGAGCAAATCCACTTTCAGCTGTCCAGCCATTTTCTGTTGCAGCGGGTTGCATTTCCGGTTTTCCCGAAATATTGACCATTTCTTTTATCAGGGATTCCCAGGCCAGGGTAAAATTTTCTTTCGGGTCGGTTTTCCCGGGTATTGCTTTGTATAGTATGATCGTGCAGTAGGTCCCTTTAGTTACATTTTCTTTGGAGAACTGCAGGGCCGAAGTGGTAGTTTGCTTTTTCCAGCCTTTCGGGGGCATATAAGTGGCCAGA
>CAZLRY010000613.1:0-1894 GCA_964561675.1 uncultured Chitinophaga sp. | reverse complement strand
TTGGCATCCGGATTTATTTCCAGGGCCTGGGTGGAATGGAAGGGTATTCCTTTTAACTGTTCCCGGATATTTTCCATCAGGAGCGGGTTATGCATTCCACCTCCACTGACATACACCGTAAACGGGTTTTTCATATCTACAGTTCTGTTTATCGCATCCACGATCATGTCGGCACTGAGTTGAGACAAAGTGGCCATCTGGTCTTCTGCTGATAATACACCGGTACCAGCAGTCTGCATCGCTTTTTGCAGATAATCCAGATTGAATAATTCAGGTCCGATTGTTTTTGGGAAAGGGCCATCAAAAAATGCATGCGCTTTTAAAGCCGTCAGCAATGCCGGGTGCACGGTTCCTTTACGGGCAACCCCTGCATCCTGATCGTAATATTGCTCCGGGTAGATTGATTGCATCAACGCATCCATCATGGTATTACCTGGCCCCACATCCGTACTGAACACTTTCCCGGCATCCAGGTCTCCCGGCAAATAAGTGAAGTTGGCAATGCCTCCGATATTCAGCATAATCCTGTTCTCTCCCTTTTTGGAAAATACCAGGTAGTCTCCATATACGGCCAAAGGGGCACCCTCTCCTCCGGCCGCTACATGTTTTTGCCGGAAATCACTGATGCTGATGATGCCGGTGTGTACTGCTATATGATCTCCATCTCCGATCTGCAAGGTGGCATTGCCATAATCCGGTCGTCCATGCAAAAAAGCCGGAGCATGGTAAATGGTCTGACCATGACTGGCTATCAGGTCAACGTTTTCATTTTTTACACCCCATTTTGCCAGTGTATCATTGATCATACGGGCATGTTCGATGGCTACATGGTTGTTGAGCAGGCAAACTTTCTCAAGATCTGCATCCCGCCGGGAGAAAACAGATTTCAGCGATTCTTTGAAGGCCGGTTGATAAGAAACTGTGTCAAAATGCAGCAGATCCACGCAGGTGTCCCGTCCACTGCCGCTGATCCGGCAAAGGGCCAGATCGAGGCCATCAAATGAGGTTCCACTCATCAGCCCCAATATGACTCTTGCGTTTTTTTGACCGGTTTGGTAGAGTTTTTCCAGGTTTTTGTTCATCTTTTAAAGATAGAATGTCGGTTTCTGCCGGTAAAATTTATTTCTGTTCAGCTTTTTTGCGGTTTATGCGTCTTTTTTTTGCACTTTTTTGCAGATTTTAAGTATATTCTTTATATTTATTGTTATAACGTTGACTGCTATGTTAAAAAGAGAGCGCCAGGAGTTTATTCTTCGCGAAGTGAACCTGCATAACCGGGTGCTGACTTCTGACCTCTCGGAAGCGATCAATGTGTCAGAGGATACAATCCGTCGGGACCTGGTTGAACTTTCCGAAACCGGAAAGATCATCAAAGCCCATGGTGGCGCTCTATCGAAATCCTTTCACACCTCTTTTCAGATTAACGGGGTGTATTCCCATGATAAGAAAAAATGTATCGCACAGAAAGCCGTAAACCTGATTCAGGATGGAATGTTTATTCTTAGCGGGGGAGGTACCACCATTACAGAATTGGCCAAAGCCCTGCCTCAACAGTTACAAGCCACTTTTTTTACCGGCAGTTTACCGGCTGCCATAGAATATATTCAACACCCTACCGCGGAAGTGATTTTTATCGGGGACCGTGTGTCCAAGAATTCACGTATTACCATTGGGGGGGATGCGATTCAGAAAATCACACAGATCAATGCAGATATCTGTTTTTTAGGTATCAATGCCCTTGATCCGGAACTGGGCCTTACCGATAATGACTGGGAAGTGGTACAAATCAAGAAAGCCATGATTAAGGCTTCCCGCAAAGTGGTGGCCTTGACGATTTCGGAAAAACTGAATACCCAGCAAAAAATTAAAGTGGCTGACCTTTCAGAGCTGGATA
>CAZLRY010000612.1:0-1904 GCA_964561675.1 uncultured Chitinophaga sp. | reverse complement strand
CTGGAAAAAGGGGCCTATTATACCGCTATTGCGGCGAATAACGCGACGATTGAATCAGCTAAAGTGGCTTATGCGGGTTATCTTGCTACGGTAAATGCAACGGCGGATGTAGTGGAAAATTTTCCGAATGATCCGGAACTGATTCGTCTGTACGCGGAGAAGACATTTAAACAATCTGCTTTAGCGATAGCCAGTGTTGGGGTGGATGTGGCCGAGGGCGTTTCCGTCACCACACTGGAAGCCACCAAATGGGTTATGGATAAATCACTGGGTGGTTTATTTGATGTGAAAACCGTGGAGTTTACAGGCACTTTTGGATTAAGTAATCAGTATAAAGTAAATGCCGCTATCAACTTCACCCTCACCAATGATCCGTATAATATGGTGGCGGAACTTGACTTTGCTGATCTGGCGACCAGTGCAGGAAAACTGGCTAAAGATATCCTGAGTGGAAATCTGATAAAGCCAGGTTTCGCTCCATCATTTGCAGCGAACCTGAAGAAGCCGGTTTCGAATACCGCTTTAAAAGCAGCACCCGCCGTGCTGCCTCCGGATAACCGCAATATTGCCGTGGTACAGCCTACTACTACCGGGAATGTGATCAATATCCCGGTTACTACTACTGTAGCGGATAACTGGACAGGTAAATTATTCAGGATCGAAAACTTATGGCAGGCCGGTCAGCGGGTGAATGTAGAGGATGGGCCGCTGGTTGCAAGTAGTATTACGGATGGTCCCTGGGCCTCGCAATGGCTGATCAAACCAGTTCCGGGTACGAAATACTACTGGATTCAAAACCGCTTAAAAGCAAGCCGGTTAAATGTGGAGAAAGGTTTCCTCGAAGCATCGGTCATTCAGGATGGTGCCTGGAGTGCGCATTGGGAGCTGAAAAAAATCGGCCCCGATTTATACTGGATCGAAAACCGCTGGCAAACCGGGCAGCGGATTAACGTGGAGAAAGGGAAACTGGATTGTTCTGTGATCAGTGATGGGGCCAATAGTGCCATGTGGTATATCCGTTTGAGTAAGCCTGAATTGTCTGTGCCAAAAAACACAGCCGATTTTTCGTTTAACGGATTGCCCTTTAATCCGGAAGTATTTGATTCTTTTGTTCCCGGTCTTGAATCAGGTGAATTCAAGCGTTCAGTTAATATGAACGTCATTAAGAAAATTACGGACGCCAAACAACCCTGGACCACTGATTTTGGATTTTATTCGGTGTATACAGACGATGGGGGCTCTATTAATTATAAATACCTGGGTAAAACCACTGACGGGCTTTTTGTGTTTCATGTAGTAAGAAACTGGGGTGGCAGTTTTTCGTTTGCCAATGTATTTATCGTGGAAAGAAGCGGGAATCTGTTAAACAGGAAAGGGATGCTCAGTACGCCCCGGTTCGACGGGAAAAGACTGGAAGTGCAGGGCAATGGCATTTTCTATGACGGCACCTTGTACCCGGTCAGCAGCCTTTTTAATAATTAGTATGGGTTTATTGGCTTTATAAGTGAAGGTTGTGGTAAGGTAAACGTTTGTTTATTTGTACAAGTAAATAGTATAAATTTGTTTATGCCCTTTCACCGCAACTTCACTTACTATATCGACAAGCGCCAGTGGAAATTCTATTTCCTCATGGTAGCCGTAATAGGACTTAGTCCCCTGGTTTGATCATTTTTTTTAGTTTTTTCTAATAGCACAACGGAACACGTATTAAACAGGAACTAGTTACTTATAACTTATTACTTATAACTTACAACTTAACTCCATGGCCCACTACTATACCCTCGGCTCCATTCCCCACAAGCGGCATACCCAATTCCGCAAACCGGATGGCGGCCTCTACAGCGAACAGTTATTTTCCACCGAAGGGTTCAGTGATGATTATGCCCTGCTGTATCACTGTCATC
>CAZLRY010000611.1:0-1906 GCA_964561675.1 uncultured Chitinophaga sp. | reverse complement strand
TCGCTGAATTTCGCTCCAGGTGTTTTTTAAACTTTTTACAGCTTTACATTAAATGGGAGTTAAAAAATGGTGGCAGCCTGTTAACTGCCACCTGTAGTGCAAACATAAAACCGAACGAAAATGAATTTCCCGTTTTTCCTTTTCGCCCCGGGACGCCGCAAGTAAAGGCCTTGCTGCCGGACATCCTGGCTCTATATCACTGATTAAGCTTCACCAGCCTGAATGTTTTTGTGATCCCCTTTTGATATGTTGCTTTTAGCTGGTAAATGCCCCTTGCAAGTTTTTGAACCGGTACGGTCAGTTGATTGCTGCCTTGCACCAGATTGTCTTTCTGCATTAATACAAGTGCCCCTTTGCTATCATAAACCTGTAGCAAAATCTGCGATTGGCTATTGCTGTAAATATTCAACCTTACAATATCTTCAACCGGATTGGGCCAGACACGAATACTTTCTTTACGGTCACAGGATGCGCTGACAATTCCGGAATATTGCCTGCGCCCATCCAGGTCATACTCAACAATCCGGTACATAGTTCCGGAGAACAACGGGCCAGCATCATTATACGTATAGGTTTTCTCCGACTGGCTGTACCCGGATGCAGTCACCTGTCCGATGATTATCCAGTTTACGCCATTACTGGTTCTTTCAATATCAAAACGACTGCTGTTTACTTCCTCAGCTGTTTTCCATACCAGGCTGATTTTCTCATTTTCGCAAATAGCGTTGAAGGAAATAAATTTTACCGGCAACGAACCGGCTGGTACATTAAGCGTCCATACAGAAAAACCGGAAAGTCCTGTTTTCTCAACATAGTTGGCAGTCGTATTCCTGTTATCAAATCCAATGGAGGACCAGGTATTATTTCCGGCATTTTCCCAAAGAGATAAAGAATGTTCGTCCAGTCCGTTTAATTCTGCATCCAGGTATTGAAACCGGAGTGTGGCATTTAAACCCGTATTGTTGGTTGGCGAAATATCAAAATAACGATTCACCGAGTTTCCTGTACCGATGGGTTGGGCAGTATGACCCCGGCGGATCACTGTACTACCTAAGTTTTGTGATGATGTAAAAATGGCTCCAAGATTGCCCGGATTCACCAGAACAGGAACATTCAACGTTCGTGTAATTTCAACAAATCCTCCATTAGTCCCGGTTATTCTGCTTGTTTCTGATTCTCCGTTTAATAAAGCAGCAGGCTGAAGCAGGATATTATTATTATTAAGGTTAAGATAGCCTGAATTCAAATTGATAGCCGACACAACACTGATATTGCGTTGCAGTGTAAGTTGTGCACCAGCCGTTTTTGCAATTTCCAGGACATCAAAAGACGGCAATGTATTCCCGAGCAATCTTGTTGTGTTGTTACCTGAAAAATTGAAACTACCATCGCCTGCTGCCTGAGCAATAAGGCCGTCATTATCCAAATGCATATTCTCAAGGGTAATAACCACCGCTCCGGTAAGTTTCAGCTCAGCACCGGCAGTTAATTTCAATGTGTCCTGTGCCAATAAAGTAATGGGTGTAAAACAACATACTGCACATAAAATTCTATAGAACATATAAAGTAGTATTACTGGATATTCTGACTATCAGCTCACTTTTTTTGCAAAAGCAGTAATTGGTTGATCTGCTCCTGTTGTAGTTCAATTTTCTTTTGCATATCCCGGATTAAGATCTGTTGCTCCTGAACGGCTTTTACCAATGGCACAACAAATTCTGCGTATCTCAACCCATAAAAATCGTTTGCATTCTCAGGTTTGTCCACCCCGCTGAAATCGTACCCGGTTTCTTTTGCCACCTGTTCCACTTCCTGTGCAACAAAACCCGAGAAAATTGTTCTTCCCTTTTCCTCAATTGATTTTGCCATTAACTTATCTGTTCCTGCCACCGGGCTTTCATTTAAT
>CAZLRY010000610.1:0-1911 GCA_964561675.1 uncultured Chitinophaga sp. | reverse complement strand
CGCTTTCCACAGCATCTTGTCGGTTTCCGACATGCCGGCCGTTTCGTCTGCACCATCTTCATAGGCGAGTGTTTGCAAAAACGTCCCGGTTTCAAAGTTCAAGCCACAATTGATGCAGATCTTCGCACCTTGAGAAACAGGAGCTTCACAGGACGGGCACACGGCGCCCGTGGCTACCGCTTTGACTCCGACCTCGTCCAACAGGTCGGCCAATGGATCACCCAAGTTACCGGAAACCGTCCCAGCGAACCCGCTACGGGCCCCTTGAGTTGCCCCCGTCTTGGTTGGCTTAGCGGCCGCCTTCGCTGCTGGGACGTGAATCCCCGCACTACATTTTGGGCACTTCACGGTCTTCCCAGCCAGATTGTCTTTGGCCGAAAATGCCGCCCCACAGGATCCACATTTGACCTTGATTGGCATGTGTCGAAGTACCTTCCCGTATTGAATCGCTCGTCAAAAAACCTTGCCCATCGGCCTCTATTGTGGTCGTGAGCAAGGTGAAAAATCAAGCCTTTGACTAAAAAACGTCTTGTGGCTTGGGTTGGCCCGCCTATTCTTGGCCACCGTTTGTTGTGGATTCCGGTTTTTCAGGTTTGGCAGGAATCACTTGACCGAAGAGTTGTACACTCTTTCCCTACACGACGCTCTTCGATCTAGATCGGAAGAGCGTCGTGTAGGGAAAGAGTGTAATATGATCTTTACCGCGGATTACTTTTTCCGGGTGCAGGTTAAACTGCAGGTAATAACAGTAAAGTACCGGGCTGATTCCGGCAACAAATAATAATATAAGCGCCAACCATTTCAGTGAGAAAAGAGATAGCAGCAGCCGGCGGTTAATCGCCAGCAAAATCACAAATAATCCCGGCATTACCACCCCGATAGCCCCCTTGGTCGAAAATGCCAGGGCCAGTCCCGCAGCTGCACCCAACACATGGATCCACCGCTTATGGAGGAGCAGGTCCGTTAACTGCCAGGCGGAAAAGGCAATCATAGCGGTGAGGATGGCATCCATCCGCACATCATTATTGGCCAGTATAAAGGAAACGGCCGATGCCATGATCAGGGCCGCAAGCCGCCCTGTTTCTGCATTGTACAGCGATTTGCCCAACCGGTAAACGGAATACACACCCAGGATGGTCAGGATAAAAGAAGGGAGTTTATAGGCAAAGCCGCTTACGCCCATAATTTTAAAACTCCAGGCGGCCAGCCAAAAATGCAGGTGTGGTTTATCCAGGTAGTCGGTTCCCTTGTCCACCAGGTTTACATAATCCCCGCTCAGATACATGTGCAGGGCTATATTGGCATGATGGGCCGAGTCATTATCCATCAGCGGGACAAATAATCCCGCGAAATAGACGCCACCCAGCAGCACAAAAAGAAAGGTATAGAGCTTCCCGGATAAAACCGGTTGATCAGTTAGTTGCATTTCTCCGGCAAAGTAAATAAAGAAGTCCGGCATTTGATGAACGGACCCGAATTCAGCCGGTAAGGCTGTAAATTGTCATAAAAATCAGCTGATGCGCTCCTTTATTATCTTTTTAATCATATCCCTGTTTATACAGATACCCGGCAATGCCCGTGTAATCACAGACAGTATTCCGGCCGAAACGAAGGATGTGGATTGTCAGGATGCGATTATTGCGGCACTTTATTCGGTGATCTCCGGTCCGGCAGGACAGGCCCGTAACTGGGACCGCATGCGGACCCTGTTTTTACCGGAAGCAAAGTTGGTGGCCACCGGCAAGAAGTCTGATGGCATGATGGGTAAGCGGGTCATGTCTCTGGAGGAATATATAAAAGTATCCGGGCCCTTCCTGGAGAAGGACGGATTTTTTGAAAATGAAATCAGCCGGAAAACCGACCAGTACGGCAGCGTGGTACATATTTTCAGTACCTATGAATCACGAAGAA
>CAZLRY010000609.1:0-1917 GCA_964561675.1 uncultured Chitinophaga sp. | reverse complement strand
CTTCCAGCCGGATGTATTGCATCAGGCGTAACCGGGGATATTTTGTATGCCATTGAACCTGCTGCCAGGGCCGGTGTTCCGGTTGGGAAATATTTTTATGATTATCTCCCGGAAAATGATTGACATATGCATAACCGGCTGTCAACTTCAGATCATCATTCATGTAATATGTAAGCCCGGTCCTGAAGATGCCTGTATTGAGTTCCGATACAAAATCCTCTTTGGTCCGCAAATGCGCATCCACCCAGATCCCCCATTTATTACTCAGCCGGGTCTGATTCAGGTAGCCCAGCCAGACCTGAGTGGCCTGTTCAGTTTGTTTGGTTTGTGTCAATCCTTTAAAACTGAAACCGGTCAACAGTGTGGCAATAATCAGGAGTCGTTTCAAATACAAAGAAAGCGAATTTAGTGCATTCAATTTTTACAAAAGAAACGTCCCGGAGAACCGGGACGTTTACTTTAGATTATTGCTTATTTATGAAAGAGAAGGTTTACTGAACTCCATAGCGTAAAGTGATGCCATAGGTTCTGGGATCACCCAATACGGAAGCATAATGCCCCGCATTACCGCCGGCAGGCAGCAGTTGTTCATGATAATTCGTATTGAAAAGATTTCTCACCCACAGAAAAGCAGACAATCCTTTGGTGGCTTTAAAACCGAGACGGCTGTTTACCAATGCAAAGCCTTCAATATTCAGGTAAGCTGAGGGAGATGGACTGGAAGAATAACCAGACCGGTAAAACAAGTCTGTCGCGATGAAAAATTTTGATGCATTGCCAAGAAAAAGCGCCGGTGTATTGAATTCACCGCCGGTTGAATAAGCCCATTTGGAAATGCCGGGTAATCGACCCCCTGAAATATCCTTGAATGCTACTTGTACATTATTCAGTGTATTACCGGTTTCCTCCAGTGGTAACGGGGCGTTGGTAAATTTGACATACTGTGCATCGGTATAAGTAACCGCCCCATAGAAAGAAAATTTATTACTGGCGCGGAGGCTGGTTTCAAGCTCAGCGCCTTGTACTCTGACCTGTTCTGCATTGGCAATATAACCGCGGTTTACACCCAGTTCCGGTGACTGCACATTGGTCTGGTAATCCCGGATATCTGTATTATAGAAAGTGGCATTCAAAATAAAGTCATCGAACGGCGTTGTTTTTACGCCCAATTCAATATGCTTCACATTTTCGGGCTTGATAACGGCCAGGTCGAGAGCCGGTTGACCGCTGACGGTAGGCAAACCCGCTACATTCACGCCCACTGGTTTGAATGCCGTAGAGAAAGTAGCGTACGTATTTATTCTCTTCGTGGGTTTATAGGCCAGGGTAAGGTTATAGGTGAGGTTATTCTCATCCGCATCGGCGGCATATTGTTGGCTGGTATATACCGTGTTCTTCAAGGCCAGCAGGCCTGGATCAGTTGTTTGCAAGCCCCCGTATGTAGTCCGGTTGTACGATACATCTTTCTGATCAAAATTGAAACGTAGCCCGGGTAATATATGGAACTGAGGGGTGATCTGCCAATCCACATTTACAAAAGCCGCCGCACTCAGGGATTTGATAGAGGCTTTGGTAGAAATGCCATAGCCTTCAAACAAACCCGGCGTGGACCATAAATTACTGGTCGTGCTTTTTGAAAACCGCCATTGGGCAGCCCCTGATTCTTCCGTCCCATTGATCTTTACTTCCTGACCAATGAAAAACAGTCCGGCCACGCCACTGACTTTGGAAGAAATCTCGCCGGCATACCGGATTTCCTGTGACCAGTTTTTATGTTTGGCCGGATTCTGTGATTTAGCCAGGGCCTGCAACCCGGTAAAATCTCTGTCGTTGGAAGGATCCCAGTTCCAGAAACGATAAGCTGTGGTGGAGGTAAGGGTACCCGGACCTGCTTTGAGATCAATATTCACCGATGCA
>CAZLRY010000608.1:0-1934 GCA_964561675.1 uncultured Chitinophaga sp. | reverse complement strand
TTTCCATGATCTCGCCACTGCGGGGATCTGCAATACTGGGTCCGCTGGCATTGGCAACATTGGAAGGTTTGTAAACAATGGCTGAATTGCGGGCATCATCGAGGCTCCATGTACTGTCTTCAGCTTTGGTGGGCGCCATTTTACCGATGATCGCATTTTTGAAACCCGCTTTCTCAAAAGCAGCCTGCCAGTCATTCACCCCCTGTATCAGGTAAGGAATCCATTTTTTGGGTGTAGCCGGATCAATGTAGAAAATGATCGGCTTCTGGGGTTCCACCAATTCGCCTTTCTTGTATTTTTCCTGGTCTTCCGGTTTGGGTTCCAGTCTCCATCTTTTTACCATAATCACATCTTCAACTCCCTGCGGATTGGCATCATAGTCTGTATAACCGGTGGCAAAATAACCTACCCTTTTATCATAATACCGGGGCTGCATGGGTACTTTCGGGAGCAACACAAGCGAACTGTTGATTTCAACTGTCAGGTTCCCACCCGGGGCAGCCTGGGACCCACCAAAACCACCTGTTGGCGGAGCTGGCATCCGGCTATACGTTTTAACGGTTTTGATTTCAATATTGATGGGGAAAGAACGCAGGTTTTCTATATAGGATTTATCGGACTGAATTGAACCGATCCGGTATGTGGATTTGGTTCCACTGCTGAAAAACAGGATATCATTGTCTCCGCTGACATAATCCGTCATATCAATCACCACACCGCTGGAATCACGCCCCAGTGCTTTAATATCAAAAGAAGCAGCAATGGCCTGTACATTCGAGCGGATTACCGCACTGTACATGGAGGAAGTGGAATCCTTCGTGTATTCCGCAAAGGAAATAGTACGGAGGAATATCTTGTTATTAGGTCCCCGTTGAAACTGGATTACATTGCGGCTGATATCATCACCGGCAAATCCGGCAAATCCCCCCACCCGCATGCTGGCTCCGGCCTTACTCAGGCGGTTTACTACCAGGATATCCCGGTTGAGCATCGAATCAGGGATTTCAAAAAAGTATTTCTCCTCCACTTTGTGAATGGTGAACATCCCCGCATCGGAGACGGCTTTTGACGTTATCACGTCTTTGTACGCTTTGGGACCGGTTGAAGGACCGCCGCCTGGGCCATTGATCGGCCTTTTTGTGGTATCCGCACGGGGCGGTGCACCATTATTCTGGGCTGTTACAGTCAGGGAACAGCCAGCCAGTAGCAAAAGAATAAAACCATGTTTTTTCAAAAATTGCATAAGGATCATTTTAAAGTGGCTCAATATACAGAAAGAGCGCTTTTATTAAGGAATTTCTGTGACGAATTATCAGACGGTTATTTAGGAAGTAACCTTGCTCATTACAAATAAAAAACCCGTCTTGTTGACAAGACGGGTCAGGTATTTTTGTAAAAAGGTTACGCCTTCTTTTTGCCTTTGGGGGCAAACATGGCCAGCATTCTCCGACCTTCCATTTTCGGCATGTTTTCCAGTACACCGATTTCCGCCAGGCGCTCTGCAAATTTCAGCAGTAAAAGCTGACCGCGGTCCTGGAACTGGATGGCCCTTCCTTTGAACTGTACGTAGGCTTTCACTTTATTGCCATCCTTCAGGAATTCGATTGCATGCTTTGCTTTAAAATCAAAGTCATGGTCATCCGTATTGGGGGTGAAACGGATTTCCTTTACTTCAGAGACCTTGCTTTTGGCTTTCATCTCTTTTTCCTTCTTCTTCTTGTCGTAAAGGAACTTATTATAGTCAATGATCTTGCAAACCGGCGGATCCACGGTGGGAGAAATTTCCACCAGGTCCAGTTGCTGGTCCTGCGCCATCTTCAATGCTTCCTGTGTGCTGTAGATACCTACTTCCACATTCTCGCCCACCAGTCGTACCTGGGGAACCCGAATAAAATGATTGATGCGGTGTTCTGCCTCTTTACGGGGAACAAACC
>CAZLRY010000607.1:0-1937 GCA_964561675.1 uncultured Chitinophaga sp. | reverse complement strand
GACACGCCGGAGTTTGTTGCATTCATCCAATCTACCTTCGATAGTAACCATATACAAGACTGGGTGGAAGGAGTAGTGAAAAATAAAAAAATATGGAAAGAGGACTTTTCCGTTTCCCCTTATTTTATAGATGAGGTAGCTGCCAGTGCTTCCGCTATATTGAAACATGGCATGAAAGCCGCCCTGACTGACTTATTAAACTAATTAAAATAAAAAAAAGCATCGTATGTCCCAGATCGTGTTAAAAGTGCATCCCAAGGATAATGTAATTGTAGCCTTAAAAGACCTGTCCAAAGGTCAGACAATACAATATGAAGGTTCTTCTTATGTCATGCAGGAAGATATTCCCGCCAAACATAAATTCTTTATGCAGGACATGAAGAAAGGGGACGAAATCACCATGTATGGAGTACTGGTGGGGAAAGCGCAGATGGATATTGCACAAGGCGCCCGTATGTCCACCGAAAATACCAAACACGCGGCGGAACCTTATACTTACCGCAAAGTGGATTATACCTGGCAGGCACCGGATGTATCCAAATTCAAAGGACGGACTTTTAACGGCTATCACCGTCCGGATGGCCGGGTGGGTACGGCCAACTACTGGCTTTTTGTTCCTACTGTATTTTGTGAGAACCGGAATATGGATGTGATCCGGGAAGCGATGCACAATGAACTGGGTTATGCCGTTACGGATAAATATAAAAGCTATACCCATCAGCTGCTGGAAGCCCTGAATAAAGGGGAAGACCTGACGAATGTAAGCCTGGCTCCTGATGCAGCATTGACTAAAAATGCAAACCGGCCTTTCAAAAACGTGGACGGAATTAAATTCCTCAATCACCAGGGTGGTTGTGGCGGTATCCGCCAGGATGCAGCCGTATTGAGTAAACTGCTGGCCGCTTATGCCGATCATCCGAATGTGGCTGGTGTGACGGTATTAAGCCTGGGTTGTCAGAATTTACAAACCCAGGATTTCCTCAATGATTTAAAAGCACTGAACCCTGATTTCAATAAACCCATGTTCATTTTTGAACAGCAGCAGTCACAAAGTGAAGAGCAGCTGATTGCCGATGCCATCCGTAAAACATTTGAAGGACTGGTGGAAGCAAATAAAATGGAACGTAAACCGGCGCCACTGGATAAAATGTGTCTTGGGGTGAAATGCGGCGGAAGCGATGGCTTTAGTGGCATCTCCGCAAATCCGGCTGTTGGCTATGCATCCGACCTGCTGGTGGCCTTGGGTGGACAGGTATTACTCGCAGAATTTCCTGAACTCTGTGGTGCTGAACAAAACCTGATTGACCGTACCATCGAAGAAGCATCCGCAAAAAAGTTTATCAAACTGATGTCGGCTTACAGTGACTCCGCGGAAAAAGCCGGCAGCGGTTTCCATATGAATCCCTCGCCGGGTAATATCAAAGACGGTCTTATTACCGATGCTATCAAAAGTAATGGCGCTGCCTTAAAGGGGGGTACATCACCCGTGGTGGATGTACTCGATTATACGGAAGTGGTCAAAAAGCCCGGACTGAGCCTCGTGTGCACGCCAGGTAATGATGTGGAAGCCACGACCGGTAAGGCTGCCAGTGGCGCTACCCTGATCCTCTTTACTACTGGACTTGGCACACCAACGGGAAATCCGGTTTGTCCTACGATAAAAGTATCAACCAACAGTAATCTCACCAAGCGAATGAATGATATTATTGATATCGACTGCGGGCCGGTGATTGATGGAGAGAAAACCATTCCACAGATGGGCGAAGATATTCTCGAATATTGTATCAAAGCGGCCAGTGGGGAAGTGATCCCGAAAGCGGTATTACTGAATCAGGATGATTTCATTCCCTGGAAAAGAGGGGTATCCTTATAATTCAAAAAAAAGATAAACAGCGACTCATGGAAAATATGTTTTCACTGAAAGGAAAAGTAATCAT
>CAZLRY010000606.1:0-1944 GCA_964561675.1 uncultured Chitinophaga sp. | reverse complement strand
CCCACGGCCACGCGGCGGCGAACCCATACCCCGATTTTGTTCAGTTCCTGGGCTATAAAAGCGGAATTGGTATCGATGGTCTGACCGATCAGGAGCTCATCGCCGATGGTGATGATGGAGGCATTGATAGTGGCTGCACTCATTTAAGAAAGTATTAGCGGGAAATGAATTAATTTGACGGCGAAGTTATAACCATAAATGATGAAAAAAGTTTTCCTGTTTCTGACCCTGTTTTCCGTCTGCAACCTGCTGTCTGCCCAGACTGTTTCGGAAAATATCCGGAAATCCTTTCAGCGCTTTATGTCCGACAGTCAGCTGAAGCATGCGGCGGTCTCTTTGTACGTGATCGATGCAATAACCGGACAACCTGTCTTTGATGTCAATTCGCAAATGGGATTGGCGCCGGCGTCCACGCAGAAGATTATTACGAGTGTAACCGCTTTTGAGTTGCTGGGGAAAAACTACCGTTATAAAACCAGGTTTGGATTAATAACTGAACATGGAGTAACGCAAACAATATGCATAAAACCATCCGGCGATCCGACGCTGGGTAGTAACCGATATACCCAGACATCCTCTGACCGTGTTTTTGACAGGTGTTATGAACAGCTGGCCAGGAATGGTTATAAAGGAGGACTGATTAGTTTTTTAATTGATAGTACCGGATTTGAAACAAATTTCATTCCGGACGGATGGGTCTGGCAGGATATCGGAAATTATTATGGTGCAGGTTCGGGACCCATCAACTGGCGGGAAAATCAATTTGATGTTTCGCTGAAATCAGGAGATGTGCCGGGGTCGAAAACGGAAATAATATCATTTAACGGAAGCAAGGAAAGAATTGGAATGTTTATTAATGAAGTGAAAACGGCCGCAAAGGGTACGGGTGATAATGCTTATATCTATTTGCCTTTGAGTAACGGGGAATACAGGATTCGGGGAACCATTCCTGCCGGAGAATCCAATTTCAGTATCAGCGGATCAATTTACAGCGGGACCGAATACCTGGTGACTGATTTTGGTAAACAGATTACTCAGAAAATCAAAGGGAATTATTCTGCTAATACCCAGTTTGTTTACCGGAAAATACCGGATTCTGCACGGATGGTTTATACACATGAATCGCCTTCTCTCGATTCTATCATTTACTGGTTTAATAAGAAAAGCATTAATCTGTATGGAGAGGCCCTGCTGAAAACCTTTGCGTTAGAAAAACAGGGTTATGCGTCCACTGACAGTGGCGTGGCGATATTACGCCGTTTCTGGAAAGAAAAAGGCCTCGATCCCGAAGAACTGAATATGTATGACGGCTCCGGTCTGTCGCCCCTCAACCGGGTCACCACTCATGCTCAGGTGGAGATTTTAAAATATGCCAAAGAGAGAAACTGGTTTCCGGCTTTCTATGATGCCTTGCCAGAATTCAATGGGATGAAAATGAAAAGCGGCACCATCAGTGATGTAAAAGGCTATTGCGGCTATCATAAGGCCAAAGACGGCCGGGAGTATATCTTTTCTTTCCTGATCAACAATTACAGTGGTAAGACAGGACCGGTGGTGAGTAAGATGTTTAAGGTGCTGGACGAACTGAAATAAGTTATAAGTTGTAAGTGGTAAGTTGTAAGTGTGGGATGTTTGTTGGGGGATTGGATAGTATCATACTCAGGACATTTACTTTTTCATCAAAAACACCTACATTTAACCAACTCTCCATACTTATCACTTAAAACTTATAACTTATAACTTTCCCATGAGTCAGCACTACAGTAACCACACCCGTTATGTCCCCTTATGGCATTTTTTTACCAGCATTATTATTCTGGCCATATTAGGTGGATCGATTGTCAATCTGTTGCACGCCGATGCAGCCACGCATTACAGTGCGGCATTGCTCCTCCTGGTTGCCATTGTACTGGTGATGTTATTTGTTTATGCCCGGTTGTTTGC
>CAZLRY010000605.1:0-1946 GCA_964561675.1 uncultured Chitinophaga sp. | reverse complement strand
GATGTGGGCCGTCCTGACCTGGCGCAAAAAGTAGTGGCCGATCTTACCCAGGATAAATTAGCCGGTCATCTCTACGATTCCCTGCGGAATAAAATCATGACGTTGCCGGATGACCTGATCGTTTATCCGGCCCATGGCGCTGGCAGTGCCTGTGGTAAAAACATGAGTAAGGAAACCACAGATACATTGGGTCATCAGAAAGCAACCAATTATGCGTTGCGCGCTGATATGACAAAAGAAGAATTCATTAAAGAAGTGACCACCGGACTGGTAGCCCCACCCGCCTACTTCCCGCTGAATGTGATGCTGAACATACAAGGATACGATAGTATTGATGAAGTACTGAAAAGAGGTCAGCAGGCCCTATCCCCCAACGGATTTGATACCGCCGCAACTGAAACCAGCGCGCTGGTACTGGATACCCGTGACCCCCAGGTTTTCGCCGCTGGATTTATTCCCAATTCCATCAATATTGGGATTGACGGTCAGTTTGCTCCCTGGGTGGGTGCCATGATCCCGGATATCAAACAGGAAATCCTGCTGGTAACGGATGAAGGCCGGGAAGAAGAAGTGATCACCAGGCTGGCCAGGGTAGGTTACGATTATACCATTGGTTACCTGAAAGGCGGATTTGAAGCCTGGAAAGCCGCCGGTAAAGAAATTGACCGCATCGAATCCATAGATGCGGCCGAATTATCCCGCCGGATGTATCATGAAAAACTGACCATTCTGGATGTGCGTAAGAAAAGTGAATATGGCAGTGAGCACCTGGAAGAAGCGATCAACGCCCCGCTCGACTTTATCAATGAAAGTATGACCATGATCGATAAAACTAAAACAGCCTATGTGCATTGTGCGGGCGGTTACCGCTCCATGGTCTTCAATTCGATACTCAGGGCCAGGGGATATAACAAACTCGTGGACGTAAAAGGCGGATTCAAAGCCCTGAAAGAAAGCGGACTGTTCAACATTACCGATTATGTATGCCCGACAACTTTACTTTAATCAAACCGTATTTTAAAAATAAAAACAACTTAAAATGGCTAATTTGAAAGAACTGGTAAAAGACCCCTCCACCATCATTGTGGATGTACGCAGCCCGATGGAGTTTGCAATGGAACATATTCCCAATGCGATCAATATTCCCGTTGAGCAGATTGCATACAAAACCGATGAATTCAAAAGTTTTAAAAAACCGGTAGTGGTGTATTGCCGTAGCGGTGCCCGAAGTGGTATGGCCCTGGGTATTCTGCAGCAAAATGGCATTGCCAATGTTTATAATGGCGGCGGAATTGGTGATATGCAATATTTAATCAACTAAATAAACAAGAACACATGTTAGGATTTCTTCAGAAACTTTTTGGCGGCACCCCGGTGGACTACAAAGAACTGATCAGCAAAGGAGCTATAATCATAGATGTTAGGAGCCAGGCTGAATTCAAAAGCGGACATATCAATGGTTCAAAGAATTATCCGCTCGACAGTTTGCGCGGAAAGATCAATGACCTTAAAAAACTGAACAAACCGGTTATCACCGTCTGCCTCAGCGGTGGCCGTAGCGGTATGGCTAAAAACATACTGAAAGCATCAGGCATCGAAGTCTACAACGGCGGCCCATGGACCCGACTGAGAAGTAAAATCTGATCAGAAAGACTGAAATCAAAAGTAAAAAGTCAAAAGTAAAAAAAAGAGCACACTGAAAGGGGAAACCGTTCCACCTTCAGAGATCTTTTTACTTTTGACTTTTTAATTTTTACTTTCCTTATCTTCCAGAAAAAACCAAATGCTCCGTAAGTTCATCAGGTACTTCTTAGTATTCCTCGTACTCGCCCTCATCGCCTTCTTCCTCTTCGCACCGGGGATCGTGGATAAACAACAGAATAAAGTTACTCTGGATGTACATAAAACCCCGCCGGCAAAAGTCAGCTGGTATGATTCAATTCCCT
>CAZLRY010000604.1:0-1947 GCA_964561675.1 uncultured Chitinophaga sp. | reverse complement strand
CACTAAAGAAAGCAACCCCCGCCGGTTTGCTCATCGCACTCGGTATCATCTTCGGCGATATTGGTACCTCACCGCTCTACGTATTAAATGCCATCACCAATGGAAAAATGATCACGGAAGAACTGATCATTGGTTCACTCTCCTGTATCATCTGGACCCTGACCCTGCAGACCACGATCAAATATGTGATCCTGACCCTGCGGGCGGATAATAAGGGTGAAGGGGGTATCTTCTCTTTATTTGCGCTGGTGCGTCGCCGTAAGAAATGGCTGGTGATCCCGGCCATGGCAGGCGGTGCCGCGTTGCTGGCCGATGGAATGATCACACCACCGATCTCGGTGACCTCCGCTATTGAGGGTTTGAAGCAGGTGCCGGCCCTGGCGCATATCAGTCAGTGGACCGTGGTATATATTGTTATTGGTATCCTCTCCGTCTTATTCTTCCTGCAACAGTTTGGTACGGCGTTTATCGGCCGCTTCTTTGGTCCCATCATGCTGGTCTGGTTTATGATGCTGGCCGCTTTGGGTATTTTCCAGATTCCCGGACAGCTGGCGGTATTAAAAGCCTTCAATCCCTATTATGCGATAGAATTACTATCTACCTATACCAATGGGTTTTATATACTCGGTGGTGTTTTTCTCTGTACCACGGGAGCGGAGGCCTTATACTCCGACCTGGGTCACTGCGGTAAATGGAATATCCGGTATTCCTGGATGCTGGTGAAGACCTGTCTGATACTGAACTACCTCGGACAAGGTGCCTGGTTACTCCATATGCACGCCGGGGATATGATCACGCCGGAAATGATTGAAAAAGGATTTAACCCGTTTTATGGGGTGATGCCTTCCTGGTTTGTTTATTTCGGCATCAGTATTGCCACGGCCGCCACCATCATTGCCAGCCAGGCCCTGATCTCCGGTTCCTTTACCCTGGTAAGTGAAGCGATTCGGCTCAATCTCTGGCCCAAACTTAAAATTGTGTATCCCACGGAGACACGTGGACAATTGTATGTACCAGCGGTAAACACCTTACTCTTTGCCGGTTGTATCGGGATGGTACTCTATTTTAAAAAAGCATCGAATATGGAAGCGGCATACGGTTTGGCCATTACGGCTACTATGCTGGCGACTTCTATTCTGTTTGCTAATTTCCTGGTCTTACACCGGGTGAAGCCAATATTGGTTTACCTCTATCTTGGTGTTTATCTGACCATTGAAGGCGTTTTCTTTTATGCCAACCTGGATAAGTTCCAGCACGGGGGCTACGTGACCCTGATCGTAGGCGGATTGCTCTTTATTGTGATGTACACCTGGTACCGGGCCCGCAAGATCAAGAACCGTTATGTGGAGTTTGTACGGCTGGAACATTATATACCCCGCATCCAGGAACTCAGCAATGATAAATCGGTAGCGAAATACGCCACGCACCTGGTGTACCTCACCAGTGCTGACAATCCCAAGGAGATTGAACATAAAGTGATCTATTCCATTCTCAGCCGTAAACCCAAGCGGGCGGATATCTACTGGCTGGTGCATGTGGATACCATTGATGATCCGTATACCACGGAGTATAAAGTCACGCATATTATTCCCAATGATATCATACGGGTGGATTTCCGGTTGGGTTTCCGGGTACAACCGCGGATCAACCTGCTCTTCCGTAAAGTGATTGAAGACCTGGTAGCCAACCGCGAAGTGAATGTAAAGAGCCGTTATGAGGGAATGGATAACCTGGGTATGAACGGTGATTTCTCTTTTGTGGTCATGGAGAAATACCTGAGTCAGGATAATGAACTGCCTTTCTTTGAAAGGATCGTAATGAAATTGTATTTCTGGCTGAAGGAAGTGAGTCTGTCTGAGGAGAAAGGATTCGGTCTTGATACCAGCAACGTTGTAGTGGAGAAATTCCCGCTTGTAGTTGCGCCTGTAAGTAATCTGCGCTTGAAAC
>CAZLRY010000603.1:0-1951 GCA_964561675.1 uncultured Chitinophaga sp. | reverse complement strand
CGCGGGAGAAATGAGTAATGAGTAATCAGTAATGAGTAGCTCGGGAAATGTCATTGCCGCATAGGAACAGATTCAAAGTTGTAAAGTTTTTTCCACCCTTACTCATTACTGATTACTCATTACTCATTCTTCCCGGCAAGTCCTAATAATGATCCATAAACTATCTAATGCGTAAATCCAGAAATAAAGCTTCCACCGATCTCCGCTCCTTAGACACCGACGTCCCCTCCTTACTGGATGCCAATGGACAGTTCATAGTAGGCGAATACAAGCTCATGCATTATTTCATGGCCCTGTTCTTCCTGGCTTTGTTCGGGGTGGGCTTGTATGACGCCATTGCCCGCAATTTCCGGGATATCGATTACCAGAGTTATGTATTTGCCCTGGCCATTATTCCGGCGGTACTGATACTGGTCAAGGTTCGTAAGGGCACCATCTATATCCGGATCAATTCAAAAGGGATCTATGAAAATGAACGACTGGTAACCCAATGGTCCGGTCTGCTGAATGTCACCCTCACCCAGGAAGAAAAGAAAGGTATTTATGATCTCGGCGATAAATTCATCCTCCTGCTGCAATACAGCAAACCCGGCGAAACCAAACCACTTATTCGCAAGATCCGCCTGACCAATACCCAGAATAAATCGGAGGAAGAAGTGCTGGCGGCGGTGAAGTGGTTTTGGGGGAAGAGCCGGGTTGCTTAACTTGATATTGTATTTGCCATTATATCTTTCATAAAAAAAATGTTTGTGAAATCACAGTTTTTTAAAATACAAGGTGAAGAGAATTTGCAAAAGATCTCAGATTTTGTTCGAGAATATCATCAACAGGCACATGAGAGTAACTATGTGGGTGGGTTCCTGCGGGTATATGAGGACTATAGTTTTTTTATGGGGAATGATCTCGTAGTTTGTATCCGAGTAGACCTTAATGAAGTTGAAAATAATAAGATTGTGATAGAGTTTATAGTCGGAGGTGGAAGCTCTGGTCTATTTGGCCGGGATTTATGGACGAGGAATAATAGCCGGATCAATCATTTCAAAGACCGGTTGTTGGAATTTTGTGCAGCAAATAATCTACAGGTACTGGAGCAAGCCAATTAAAAAAATGATAGCTTTTTTATATTTCCTATTATTGCCTCTCAATAAACTAGTAGAATGCTGAATTTTAGTTCAAGTCTGATCGATACTCTTTCCGTACACATCGTTGGCAACAAAGCATCCGATGCCGCACCTGAATTAACAGGGGCCCCTTTTGTTCTCCAATCCGAATTGTCAGAAATACTCAAAACCTATTTCACCAACCCCTTTCTCAAACCCGCCGGTTTTGAACGGTTTCATCATCCTTCGAGCCTGGAGTATAATGCCTGCTACAGCATTGTGAGCAAACTTTTTGCCGGGGAGATCGAATTTCATGCGGCGAGTATTGAACTGGCGAACTGGTTGTTTGATCAGTCCAACAGTCATTTTATCAAGAAAGGCGAATTCTTTGTGGCTTATTTCAAGGATGTGATTGTGGAGGGAGAGAATGTGGACGGTATCGGTCTGTTCAAATCCGAGACCAAGGATAAATTCATCAAAGTGGATACCAGTGGTAAGGAATTGTCGGTACAGGTGGAGGAGGGGATGTATATCAATAAACTGGATAAAGGCGCCCTGATTTTTAACCTGGATAAGGAAGATGGTTACCGGGTACTGAGTGTGGATAATACTAATAAGGGATCGGAAGCAAGGTATTGGATCAACGATTTTCTGGGACTGCAGCCCGCTGCGGATGATTTTCATAATACCGGCACGGTGATGGACATGGCCCGTTTATTTATCACCAAGACCCTGCCGGATGAGTTTGACGTGAGTAAGGTGAATAAAGCGGATTACATGAACCGCTCCGTGGAATATTTTAAAACCCAGGACCAGTACAAGGAAGAGGAATTTGTACAGGAAGTCTTCCG
>CAZLRY010000602.1:0-1957 GCA_964561675.1 uncultured Chitinophaga sp. | reverse complement strand
GTACTGAAGCCTTCACTGAATGTGGGCAATATTGCCATAAAGAGAGATGGTGGTGATCCCAGTTCGGCAGATAACCGGGTCGGGTATGGTATCGGACTCCAGTTCATGCAGTTCCTGGGCGAACGGGTCTTTTTTACCCTGGGAGGTGATCTGAACTCCAGGGGATACAAAGGCACCCGGGTTGTTTACCTGGATGCGCCGGTATCCATGAACGTAATGCTGGGCAAGCACAAAATATTCGGGTTTGGCGGCGGGGCCTATGCCGGAATGGCTTTGTCGGGGAAATACAAGGGTACGGGTGGCTGGACCAATTTCAAATTCGGGGAAACGGCAACGGATAACCGTAGCCGGACTGATTACGGGTACCTGGTCAACCTGATCTACCAGTCTCCCGGACTGTTCTTTGCGACCCTGACCCTGATGTCCGGAATAAAGGATATTACCCCGGCAGACAAACAACAGGATCTGAACTGGATGAAGCTGAGAACTTCACAGATGTCCATCGTAATACCCATGAGCGTGTTTATTAAAAGCAAGAAATAATGAACAGAAATTTTAGCAGACGGATTATACTATCCGTTGTTCTTTTTTTTCAACTCATTTCTTTGCCAGCCCAGGTAAAAACCGAGTTGCTGGATGATCGTGACGCCTGGTTCTGGGATTTTAAGGATGCAGGCAAATTTTTCAGGCCACAGTTTATTGGCAATAAAAGTTATATCATTTATAAAGACTATGAAGGTTTGCTGGAAACAAATGGCACAGCCAGCGGTACCCGGGTTTTAACCAGTACCGGGGGAAAAGGAGAGATTTTCGATGTGGTTGCTACAGAGAAATTTCTCTATATGTTGACGCGTAGTAAATCAACGGATGCTAAGCTCTATCATTACAGGCTGTTTCGTATCGATCCGGTAACGGATCAGACCATTCAGGTAACTGACCCTGCATCCGGAAAGACCGTTCAGTTTAACAGGGAGATAGAAGGTGGGGATATGTCTTACCGCCTGAGTGCTTATAAAAACAGGGTGATCTTTGTGTTTTTTCTGGAAGCAGGGATATTGCCTTTTAAAAGTCTGTCGGTGCTTCATGACGAAGACCCGGTACCCGCGGTCCATTACCTGGTTTATGAAACAGACATGAAATTGAGCGGGGAGAATCTTTGGAAACGGATAGCGGTCACCAATGACAAAGTGTACTATTATGATTCGGCTAATTATAAAGTGCAGATCAAAGAATTCAGGAAGACCAATGGAAATAATGATCGTCCCGATTATTATGATTTTGCGGGATTTGATTTTGCGAAGAATGGCATCCGTATCCTATCCCTGTTCGACAACACAAACGGGGAAGCGTTTATGCTGGGCGCATACGAAAAAGGGGCCGATAAAGGCCGGCACTTCGTACTTCAGTTTAAAGACAGGAAAGCCGCGGTGCTGGCAAAATTTGAAAGTAACCTGGACGAGGTGGTGGTAAATAACGGCACTATTTATTTGTTTGGATACCGGCGGGTGGTGGAGTTGAAGATGGATGGCACACTCCAACCTGTATTATCGCTGCAAGGGGAAAATGGACTCACCCCAATTGGAGAAAATAGAAAAATGTTATTGTTTCAAGGTGCCAGATTGTTTTATGGTATCAGTGCGGACCTGGGCAGTATGCTCAGGACGGAATACTGGTGTCACGACCTGGCAGCAAACAAGGACTATAAAATCGCCACGGTGGATATGGAGAGTATGTATAACGATAAAGTTCGGGAACGCAAGTGGCTGCATGTGGCCGGAGATTATTTTTATTTCCTGGAACCGAAACAGGCCTATTATATGCTGAAGCGAAAAAATTTCATAACGGGTGCTCCTGAAGAAGAGGCCGTTATTACCAGTTTTGACGGTACATCCGCCAGCGGGAACGTGGGGGATATTCACCAGGCAGGCCAGGTGATTTTCTTTTGGGGAAATTTCAC
>CAZLRY010000601.1:0-1970 GCA_964561675.1 uncultured Chitinophaga sp. | reverse complement strand
CGGTCAGTATACTGAATACGGAGCTGAATAATGCCCGTACAATATCAGCAGAAACGCCCTATGGCCCTGCCGATACCTGGAACGGGTTTAAGTTCAATAAGCAACCGGAAGGTTGTATTGATTACATTTTCACCAGCCGGTTTGAAAAGCTTACCGTCAGAAAATTTGCCACCATTACAGATTCTTATGACATGAAGTATCCTTCCGATCATTTTCCGGTGATGGCATCTCTTGAATTTTAAACGGACTAATCAAACGCATGTTAAGGCAACGATTTTATACCATATATATACTGGCGGGAATTTTCCTGTTCATCCAGCCGCTGACTGCCCAGCTGCGTACAGCGGATGCAATTACCAGTTACCGGAAAATACCGGGAGGGATTGAAGGTAAAACCCGGTTTACCCGTTTTGAAATCAAAGCATGGTCGGCCAATACTATCCGGGTGCGGATCACCAAAGAGAAAACATTTAACCCGGTACAGTATGCCCTGGCGGCAGACACGGGCACTTTCTATCCTGCTGTGGTAAACAGTAAGGAAAAGCAGCTTGAAATTGTTACACCGGCCCTGACCTGTGTGGTGGAGCAATCGCCTTATTTCCGCGTGATTTTTAAAAGTCCGGCGGGTGAGATTATCCAGGAAGACATGCCGGGTGCAGGATTTGGTACGAGCTGGCTGGGTGATAAGGTAAGTCTGTATAAAAAAATGCAGGAAGGCGAGCGTTTTCTCGGACTGGGCGAAGTGCTTGGCCCGTTGGATAAACGGGGGATGGCTTTCACCCTCAACAATACGGATACCTATAAGTACGGAGACCCGCGTTTGTCCATGTATATCAGTATTCCGTTTTATATCGGGGTGCATCACCGCCAGGTTTATGGTTTATATTTTAATAATACCTGGAAGACACAATTTAATTTCGGCATTTCCACCCCGCAGTTTTCCTCCATCAATGCCGATGGCGGGGAAGCCGATTACTTTTTCTTTTATGATCAGACTATCGCCGGAATCCTGAATCAATACAGTACAATTACCGGTAAGATGCCACTGCCTCCCAAATGGAGTCTTGGGTATCATCAGTCCCGTTGCAGTTATTATCCGCAATCCAATGTAGAGCTGCTGGGCGAAACCTTCCGGCGCAAACAGATACCGGTGGATGGGATTGTGCTGGATGCAGACTACCAGCAGGACTATAAACCATTCCTGATAAACAAAGAACGTTTTCCGGATTTACCGGGTTTATCCAGGAAACTGGAAAGCATGAATATTTCCCTCACGGCTTCGGTATATCCCGGGGTGAAACTGGACAGTACGTATGATTCCTATACCGATGGATTGAAAAATGACGTGTTTATTAAATATGCGGATGGGAGTCTGTTTCAAACTGAAATAGCTCCGCTGCAATGCTATTTGCCGGATTACACCAATCCTAAAACAAGAGAATGGTGGATTCGCAAAATGCAATGGATGGAAGAGAACGGGATCCGTGGTTACTGGAATGATATGAATGAACCCGCAGTGGGTGGCAGTTACCTGCCGGATAACCTGCTCTTTGATTTTGACGGTCGTAAAGCCTATGCTCCCGAAGCAAAAAATGTATATGGTTTCCAGATGGCCCGCAGCAGTTATGAAGCCGCCCTTCGATTCGGAAAAGACAAGCGTCCTTTTGTACTCACCCGTTCCGCTTTTGCAGGCGTGCAGCGATATGCCGCCGTGTGGAGCGGTGATAATATGGCCACCAATGAAGGATTGCTCAGTGGCGTTTTATTAAACAGCCAGATGGGTTTATCCGGAATGCCCTTTGTAGGTCCGGACCTTGGTGGTTATATAGGTGATGGCAGCAAAGATCTTTTCAAACGCTGGATGCAGGTAGGGGTGTTCTCCCCATATCTGCGTAATCATAAGGAATTTTTTGCCACGGCCAATGAACCCTGGAGTTATGGCGAAGAAGCAGAAGCTATTTCCAAAACCT
>CAZLRY010000600.1:0-1971 GCA_964561675.1 uncultured Chitinophaga sp. | reverse complement strand
TTCAGGAATGATAAATTGCTTTCGGTAACCTGCCAGGCCATTCTTTTATCCGGAATCAGCTCCGTTAATTTTTGCCTGGAAAAATGTACCCCATCACCGGCGCTGAATGTAAACTCGTCATTGACCGCCTGACTTTTTCCTTCAATGGTTTCACCAAACAGGCCTACCCACCAGTTTTTGGGATCCAGTAAAAGTGTAAATACTTCGGTTGGATTTTTAGCTGTGGTAAAGCTGTATTGAAAATTTTGATTACTCATTGGGGGTTATTTAAGCAATGCAATCTGACCCGTATGGTATTGCAGGTGAGAAGTACGGGATATGATAATGTTTAATTTGTTGCGATGCGGTTCTTTGGCAAAATCTTCCGCAGAAACGGCCGTATGTTTTTCAAACCATTGTTCCGCTGTCATCAAATCAAATTTTTCCCGGAGTAAGGCATTTTGTTTGGACCAGTAGTCACGCAGTTCAGCAACGGTGGGAAGTTCCATGGCCACTTTATCGGCCAATTTTATAAAGGGCTCAGTCAGCTCCGGGTGTTGTTTTTCACCCAGGTCCAGGAGGGCCAACATATCATCGTGTACGGCGACCAGGTGTCCCAGTAAATAAATGCCCCTGTTTTTGCCGGGGGCTGTTTCTTTTAGCAATTGCTCGTCTGTCAGAACGTTCAGCACTTTATCCAGGCTGGCAACGGAACCGTACCAGCGGTCCAGGGTCATTTTAATGGCTGTTTCAATGGGATTCATTCTTTACAATTTAGAGGATAAAGTTAATGGGTGGAAAATAAAACCAGGTGGTGCATTCCGACAATCTCAGGGTTGATAAGGACAGAGAATTACTATTTCATTTCAAAAACAAAGGATTCTTTCTTATTGAACTGGTCCGTTACCGCTGTTTTCTGAAAGACCAGTTTTTTTAACCAGCCGGTGGAGGGGGAAAACTGGTATTCCCGGTGATCTTTCATCCGGATCGTGGATAATAACCCGTTGGTCATGACAGTGAGTGAATCATCCGGGATATCCATTTTTTTGAGCATGCCTTTAATGAAGGAAGTGGCATTGTCCAGGTCAATATCCTGGCCGATGTTAAACGATACATGATCTGCTGTCTTGGATAAAGACAATAGCTTTTCTGAAACCAGGGCAGGGATCGGTTCGCTGGTAAAGGGGCTCGGAAAACTGGCCGGAAATGTATTCCCGTTCAAGGTAAAGAAGGTACCGAAAGGGGCATGGTAAAGTTGAATCTCGTTGATAAAAGAAGACTCTGCCATTTCCCTTGAGTTGAACATTTCATTACTTTTTTCGATGGCTTTTTTGGTTGAATCATCCAGGTTCCTGGGGAGCGAAACCATCATCATTTTGAGATAGGTGTCTTTCACTTCCTTCCAGTTGATCAGTTCTTTAAAAACCCCGTTCCGATCCGTTTTGAATATCATTTGCATGCCTTCGTATACCGGCATAGCCAGTACCATCAGCGGATTGGCTTTTTTTACTTCCTGCGGTAAGTGAAAGACCCATTTCAGGGTATACCCTTCTTCGGTGGAGTCGGTTACCCGGATATGTGCTTCGTAAGATAGTTCAAACGGGGGCTCAGTGTTCCCTTCCCGGTTGTTCTCAACTGTGTGCGTTATCAGGATTATCTTTTCTTCACCCTTTTTCCAGCGGGCAATGCAGTTGTAGGAGGTATCGGTTTGAGCGAATGCGAAGTTGTAAACGAAAAAAAGGAAAAGGGTTGCAGCTGATTTCATACTATCGATAAGGTTTTGATAAGCCGGAACAAATTAAGGCAAAATGCGAATCGGTGCAGGAAAAATATTTTCCGGTTTCTTTATTCACTCTAACTAGAAAAAAAAAAAAAAAAGAAACTTATCAGAGCGGTAATGCTTATGGTTGCCGCCATTTTCTGATCGGTGATTGAAAATACTTCCCGGATATTTTTTCGGCACATTACATACAGGGTTGCAACAAAAAACAA
>CAZLRY010000599.1:0-1976 GCA_964561675.1 uncultured Chitinophaga sp. | reverse complement strand
AGTTACATATCCCTGTTCCAGGAAGTTTTCGAAATTATCTTTTCCAACAGGCAGATAAGGTCGTACCGAAAAAGTCTTGGTGATTGGGTCCCACTGATTTTGCATGGATCCATCCATTTTAGGTCCCCATGACTGATCGGAATTCAGGGCATAAATACCGCTGCCCCCGCGGCCATAAACGGACTGCTTTTCCGGAATAGCCAGGAAGCCGGCCGTAAACATGGTATTGGTGGTGTAATCAATAGAAATTCCGGTCCGGTTGGTACTTCCGTTTTTGGTAGTAATCAATATCGCACCATTCGCTCCCCGGAAACCATATAAGGCTGAAGCGGTTGCCCCTTTTAAAATACTGATTGATTCGATATCTTCTGAAGATATATCACTTAAGGTCTTATTCTGATAAGCGATCCCGTCAATAACCAATAAAGCGTTTTCTCCACGAACTGTAACCACGGGCACCGCGGCAAAATCAGTTGAGTTTCTTACTAATACACCAGCCACTTTACCGGTAAGTGAAGTCGCTACATCCAGTCCAGACACTTTCTGTAAAGTCTCCCCGGATACTTTTTGAACTGAATAACCCAGTGCTTTTTCCTGGCGTTTAATACCCAGCGCGGTCACCACTACATTTTCAACAGTGATGGTTGCATCGGCCAGGGAAATATTAAATGAAGTAACCCCTTCCGTAACCTTTACAGACTGGGGCGCTTTTCCAACAAATGAAAAATTAAGTACATCACCAGGATCGGCCTGTACGCTGTAATTACCATTTGCATCAGTGGATACTCCACGCCTTGTCCTTACATTGACTACACTGACACCTGCAATGGGTTCTCCTTTCGCATCCGTTACTTTACCCTTTATCTCCACAGGCGGAGGCGCGGGTGTTTCTGTAACAGCAGGCTCCGGGGTATACGCTTTACGACGCACAATAATGGTGCTTTCTGTAATCGTATAAGTCAGTCCCTGGTCTCTGAAACAATGATCCAGTACTTCGCTGATATCCGCTTTTTTAACATTAACGGATACACTTTTAGCGGTAGAAAGCACTTCATCCGCATAGAAAAAACTGAAACCGGTCTGTTTCCGGATCTGATCAAAAACTTTTTGTAAAGAAAGGTTATCCCCCTTTAGGGTTACTTTCTGGGCATAACCACTGGCACTCACCTGGAGACAGGCAGCGAAAAACAAAACTGTAATAAGTTTCATTATTCTAATCGTTTGAGTTGAAAACCGGCCTTTTTTAAGACCTGATTTACAAAGAGCAGTTAAATACATAAATTTGTATTGCCTGCCTTTCCGGCAGGCGGGTTTGGGTTTATGAATAAGCAACCGTTGACCAACGACGTTTATTTCAGTACTCAGATTATCGCCGGGTTTCCGCCGCAAACGGAGCCCGGTTTTTTTATGGAGTGCTGAAATCAGTCCCGGACTAACCATCCCGTCCGGCAGGGTGTAAGAAATTAATATTCAGCATATTGCACTTTTTATGGTGAAACAATGATTTTCTTTCCTTCAATTTTAAAATGAACTTCGCCGGTGAGTGCCAGTTTTTCAAACACTTTTGACACGTACTCATCCCGCTTCAGCTGACCGGTAAAATGCAGGTTTACATTCCCTTTATACACCACATCCACATCATACCAGCGGGAAATCTGGCGGAGGATTGATTTGATATCTGCGCTTTTGAACTGGAAACGCCCGTTTTTCCAGGCCAGGGCTTCTTCCGTATCCGCATGGTTCAGCACTGAAATGGTTCCTTCCTTTGAAATACCCGATTGCTGCCCGGGTTGCAAAAAACGGGAAGTATTTTTACCTCCTGTACCCGGCACTGATACCTTAACCATTCCTTCTAATAAGGTGGTTTTAACAGCTGCCTCATCTTCATATGCATTGATATTAAAATGAGTACCCAGTACTTCTATTTCGGAAGCAGTTGTTTTGACTTTAAATGGCTTGCTGATATTTTTAGCGAC
>CAZLRY010000598.1:0-1976 GCA_964561675.1 uncultured Chitinophaga sp. | reverse complement strand
CACGGACGCCCCCGCTGCCGGGTTTATTATTGCCCAGGAAATAATTGCCGGATACAATATTGTAATTGCCATGACGTAACACGACCGAGCCCTGGCATTCGCGGAATATATTATTGGTTACTTCGTTACTACCGGATTTGATAGAGACGATTTCTGTTTCCCCATCGCATTGTTCAAAAAAATTCTCCGTGATCTTTGTATTTGAATTGAATTCACAATGCTGGGATACGCCCACCCGTATCATTTCTCCTCCATTGGAAGCCAGCGGTATCCGGCGGCCGAAATAATTATGGTCGATGGAATGATGGTTTTCCCTGCTCCGTTCATCATCAAGGATCACGGCCAGTAATACGCCGATATTGAGTTTATGGCGAAAACTGCAATGATCCAGCCGGTTATTCCTGCCATAGAAAGCAATCCAGTAATTCTCTTCCATCCGTCCGGGATTATTGAAATCATCAATTACACAATTCGTCACCCGGCAATGATTGGCTACCCGTTCTTTACTGCTCCGGAAACTGATCACAGGATCCTTGCCTGCATATCCATTGGTAAAGAGCAGTCCTTCCACGGCAATATAGCTACCGCCGATTTCCAGATGTGATTTGCCGGTTATTATTACTTTCCCTGCCGTCTCCGCCCGGAAGAGTATTGGTTTGTCCTCACTTCCCTGGCAGTTCAGGCTGAGCAGGACATTATTCCATATTCCGTTTTTCAATACTATCGTGTCACCGGGCAATGCTCTTTTATCAGCCTCCTGCAGTTCTGCATTATTTTTCACCGGAATGATGGAAGCGGTGGCCATAAAAGAGGTCAAAAGAATGACCGGCACCAGTAAATATTTGTACATGTTATTTTTATTTTATCCGCCCACCCCTGGGTAGTATACGGAGTGAAGATTCACGAATGATTAGTTTGGGTTTTAATACTTCCTCCACCTGACTCATGTCCGTATCACGGTGCATTTTTTCTATAAAGAGTTTAGCGGCAATTTTTCCCAATTCAAAAGCCGGTTGATCGACACTGGATATACCCGGTGTTACCAGGCTGGTCACCGGTTCGTTATTAAATCCGACTAAGCCGATATCATGCGGCATTTTTAGCCCTTTTTCTTTAATGGCCAGCATGGCACCAATGGCCATCCGGTCACTGATGGTGAATATCGCATCGGGTCTTTTTTTCATAGCCAGCAGTTCCTTGGTGGCGAGATAGGCATAGTCCTGGTTGAAATCACAATAGATGATCAGCTCTTTATCGGGTTTAATCTTGTGTTTTCTCAGACTTTTCAGATACCCTTCCATCCGCTGGTTACTGATCTGCAGGTTTTTCGGACCGGCCAGTATGGCAATACGTTTATATCCTTGTTCAATTAAATGTTCTGTGGCCTGGAAACCGCCATCTTCGTTATCAATCCGAACACCCGGTGCCTGCAGAAATGGAGTGACCCGGTCAAATACCACCACGGGCATTTTTTTATCCAGTATTTTTTTGAAGTGATCAAAGACCTTGGTTTCACTGGAAACAGAAATAATGAATCCATCAACGAGACTATCCAGCAAGCGACGGGTGTTAACAATTTCCCGGCCGAAGGATTCATTACTCTGACAAACCATTACGGTATACCCGGCTTCAAGGGCCACTTCATCAATTCCTTTTACCATGGTGGAAAGCACATAATCCAGGTTGGGTACCAATACCCCGATATTATGGGTTTGCTTTTGTTTAAGACTTAGTGCAAGCCGGTTAGGTTGATAGTCCAGTTCTTCTGCGAGGGCCATTACCGCTCTTTTTGTTTCCGGGTTTACATCCGCTGCGTTACGGATGGCCCTGGATACCGTGGAAATGGAAATATTCAGCTGTTTGGCTATGTCTTTAATGGTGGCAGGCTTATTCATGGTTTGCAGGCATCAGGGAATAAAGCTATGAAGAAGAAGTTTATGAAAAAGATGAACTTGACAACAATGACGAATATGATG
>CAZLRY010000597.1:0-1981 GCA_964561675.1 uncultured Chitinophaga sp. | reverse complement strand
CTGTCATCCTGTTAGTATTTACCGTTGTTTACTTTTTAGGCCCCAGGCCTTCCACGCCGAAGTATACAACTGAGTTGCCAACTATCCAGGCCTCGGGACCGGCACTGGATGAATATGTGGCCAGACAGGAAGCCCGCTTTAAAATCAAACCGGATAATGAAGCCCGGATCCTTTGGGCCAATGATTCTTCAAAAGCCGTTACCGAGTATGCGGTGGTCTACCTGCATGGTTTTTCTGCCAGCCAGGAAGAGGGCGATCCGGTGCACTTTGACTTTGCCCAGAAATTTGGTTGCAACCTGTACCTGAGCCGGCTGGACGCGCATGGAATTGATACTTCAGAGCAACTGGTCAACTTTACGGCAGACGGTGTATGGCAGACGGCGAAAGAAGCGTTTGCGATCGGCAAACAACTGGGCAAAAAAGTAATTCTCTTGTCCACCTCCACCGGGGGTACCCTGGCGCTCAAACTGGCCGCTGAATATCCGGAGATCGCCGGCCTCATCTTATTATCCCCCAATATTGAAATCAATGACCCCAATGCCTGGCTGCTGAATAATCATTGGGGACTGCAGATAGCTCGTCTCGTCAAGGGGCGGTACAATGTAGTAGCCGATACCACTGCCACATATGCGCAGTATTGGAATAACCGCTACCGGATGGAAGCTACGGTACAACTGGAAGAATTACTGGAATCGACCATGAAGGCCTCGACGTTTCATAAAGTCACTCAACCCACCCTCCTGCTTTATTATTTTAAAGATGAAGATCACCAGGATGAAGTGGTGAAAGTATCGGCGATGAAGCGGATGTTTAATCAAATAAGCACCCCGGCTGCTTTAAAAAGACAGGTGCCCATTCCCAATGCCGGGGATCATGTGCTGGGATCTTATGTAAAATCGAAAGACATAGCGACTGTACAGGCAGAATGTGAGAAGTTTGCCATGGAGGTGTTGAAGATGAAAGAAGCAAACAACTAAGGCCGTAATGGAATGAGAAGCATCGGTATTTTAAACTTCATATTATTTTTTCTGGTTGCAGGTATAGCTGCCCAAAAAAAACAATTGATACCGCCCGGTACCGTGCAGATCAATGACACCTTGTTTGCAGATAAACTTGAAGTAGATAATGTCGGCTGGCGGGAATACCTGTTCTATTTAAGGAGATTTGACTCTGCAGAGCAGGAAAAGGCACTACCGGATACCCTGGTGTGGGGATCAGATTCATCGTCCAAAGCCATGCAGGAATATTATTTTCGGCATCCTGGTTTTAGTAATTACCCGGTTGTTGGAATCAGTTACCAGCAAGCCCTCGCTTTCTGCGCCTGGAGAACGGCACAGGTAAATTTCGGTTACTATATAAAAGAAAATAAAATCACCGATTGGGAAAATCACCTGAAAGACCCTTATCCGATACGGCTATACTACCGCTTGCCCACCGAAAAAGAATGGGAATGGTTGGCGGCCGGAGATAAGCCGGGTGCTGCTTACCCCTATGGCATCGATAGTGTATACCGGAAATGGAAGAAAGAATATAGAAAGACATTCAACTGCAGGTATCCGGAAGATACACTTGCTTCTCAGCAGGCAAAACAGATCCGGTATTACACAACTGCAGGGGGTTCCTTTTGGCCAAATAGTTCCCACCTTTATAATATGATCGGCAATGTAGCCGAAATGGTACAGGAAGAGGGCATTGCCAAGGGGGGTAGCTTTCATCACCAACTGGAAGAGTGTAAAATAAAAAACAACCAACCCTATACCGGACCCGAACGATGGCTGGGATTCCGTTGTGTGGCGGTTATTTTAAAATAGTAATCAGACCCGCACATAGATCTTCTTCTTATCCATAATCCAACCAACGAGCCAGCAGAACATCACTACAACCAACGCAAACATAAAAGAACCCAGATAGGCACCGGCATGCCGGAAGATGTGCTCATATAACCAGGCATACAAAGGGGTTCGTTTTTCACCAATGGGAA
>CAZLRY010000596.1:0-1985 GCA_964561675.1 uncultured Chitinophaga sp. | reverse complement strand
GGAAACAAAACTGAGTTTCTCCTGCCGGTTTGATAGTTGAATAGTTCTGGACCAGATCGATTGTCCGCGTTGATTCTGTATGCGTACCCTATAATAGGTTTTACCCGAAAGGGCTACCGGATCTGTAAAGTTATAAATTTGTTCTTCTCCGGTATTATTCAGATGACTATTGACAGAGCCAATTTCTGAAAAGTGAATGCCGTCCGGACTTTTTTCGATGATAAACTGCAGGGGTTCTTCTTCCTCACTTGTTGTCCATTGTAATTCGGCCAGTCCGTTATTGTTTTTCCCATTGAAGGATAACAATTGTGCCGCGAGCGGGATCCCGCAGTCAATCACATTCATCGCGATTATATTGGCAACATCGGTAAAATTGCACAATGCATTCGAAAGATTCGCGGAAGTAGTGGCTACAACAAGGCGGTACAGGTCACCATTATTTGTTAGTAATGTTTCGGATGCAGGTACGGTATAAGAAGTTACATATTCCCAGGCGGTACCGTTCCATACCGGCGTGGCAGGTCCCGCCGGAGCGGTAACATCAGACCAATTGGTCCCGCCATCCGTACTCCGTTGCCATTTATAGTAAGTGTAGTTATTAAAGAAGGAACGGACCGTGTCATAAATGGTGAGAATGTTACTGTCACAAACAATCGGCGTAAGCGAAGGCGAATAACTCATATTGGGCGAACAGGTGGAAACGGAAATATCATCCAGTGCCCAGTCATTGCCCCCACCTCCAGGGGCGTTGTTAAAGAATTTCAGGGTAAAACTGGTCTGTGCCGCACCGGTCAGGAAAGTAAATCCTTTTTTTACCCATTGCCCGCTATACATCAGGTTTCCGGATGTATAATAATCGATTCCGTCAATTTCAAAAGTAAGATTAGGTGCCACACCCGATGAATCACCGGTTCCGGTGGGTATATAATAGGGAGGTCCGGATGAATTGGAAGCGCCTTTGCCATTCGAGTCACAACCACATTTGGAACAGATATTCCGCATCCAGCAGGAGATCTCGTAATACGTGTTCGGGCAAAGACCTGAAATCGTTTGCTGGAAAGCGGAGTCGATCCGGTAAGCCGCATTGATCACCAGCATATATCCCGCGTTTGGATTGGCTACTGTGTCAGCCGCCGGATTACCAAGCACGGGATCAGCTGCTCCTGTATGATCACCAATGATATCCCAGACGGTGAACACCCGGTGTGTGGGACTCGAATTATCTGGTTTAGCCCAGGTGTTGGATGTGGTATAGTTTGAACGGGTGGAGGTATTGTTCGCAATTCCGTAATAATAATCCTGCGGGGAATTCAGGTCAAAAAAGTTATAGGTATAACCTACGGGCACATTCCCGGAAGTACCGCGGTTTCTTGGCTGACCACTTCCAAAAGTCCCGTTGAATTCTGTACCAATTGCATTGGTTCCGATGGAATTGGAGCAGATGCCGTAGTTGGTATAGACCCGCAGCGTATTGGCTGGAAAAGTATATGTGCTGATAGGGGAGGACCCTGATTTGTAAGTCATATTGCCACCCCCGGTACTGATAGAAGAACCGGTAACCGCCGTAACGATAACCCTGAATGAGGCAATCATGATACATGTATTTATGTAAAAAGAAGGTTTGTGTGTATTGGCAACCCGCCCTCTCCTGAATGCGGTAGCCGGTGCAGATCCGGTTCTGTAACCCAGGTGAATGGTCACATTGGATCCGGAAATCCAGCCCTGGTCATCACCATAGGCATCCGAAAACTGTTTATAGATTTTCCCTTCATTGGTCAGTACCCTAATTGTACCTGGAATATATGTTGTACCTGCCGGAACAACATCCTGATAACGACAACTGTCATAGGTACCGGAACGAACGACAAAAGTTGCCCTGATCTCCAGTTCATCCCCTGTTTCAACAGTTCCGCCATTCAACCCCTTGGTTACATTAATATAACTTTTACCAAAGTCAATATTCTGGGCCATGACCTGAACGGAGC
>CAZLRY010000595.1:0-2004 GCA_964561675.1 uncultured Chitinophaga sp. | reverse complement strand
TTATCCCATACCGGGGGTATGGAAACAGAAGAATACAAACGCTATCCCACTAAATGGACTGACGATACCCGGAGTGACTGGAATATTGAAAACCCATTGATAAAATTCAATCCCTGGGTTCCTTCCGTAGCTTTAAAAGAAAATATCGCTTTATTTACTGACCCTGCGAATCCAACCAGCCGGATTCCATTTCTGACCAATGATCTGGGCGGATTTGATATGGGATTTACTACGAAACCGGAAGAAGAACTCTATATCCGTTGGCTTCAATTCTCCATGTTTAATCCCATTACCGAAATATTTTCTCAACCCGAAAATCCAACCGCCAACCTGGCCTGGAATTATTCTGAAAGAGCGGACAGCCTTTTCAGGCTTTATGCGCAGTGGAGAATGCGGTTGTTTCCTTATATATACAGTTATGCCCATCGGAGCCGCCTGGCAGGCAAACCCATGATCGGTAAACTGCCCGGACAATTGTATGAATATATGTTTGGGGATGAAATGCTGGTAGCCCCGGTTTATGAAAAAGGAGCCCTCAGCCGGAAAGTTTTCCTGCCGGAAGGCCAGTGGATAAATTACTGGACGGGAGAAAAACTATCGGGAAATAATGAGTATGAGGTAAACGCTCCCCTGGAACAATTACCACTATTTTTAAAAGAAGGCGCCATTATCCCCTCCCGTCAGTATGCTTCTTCCATTGAAAAAGGGAAAAATGATACGTTGATCCTCGACATCTGTCCGGGGAAG
The DNA here is from genome assembly GCA_964561675.1 of uncultured Chitinophaga sp. Lineage (GTDB taxonomy): Bacteria > Bacteroidota > Bacteroidia > Chitinophagales > Chitinophagaceae > JJ008. Next base: position 1,257 of record CAZLRY010000595.1, on the reverse strand, counting down.
AATAGCCGGTTTAAAATAGTGGAGGACGACGGCCAGAGTAATGATTATCTGAAAGGGCTTTTCGCCACGACAAGCATTGAACTGAAAAAATCAACCCTGTATATACATCCAACGCTGGGGAATTTCAGCGGCCAGTCATTGAACAGAAACTGGTTCATCCGTTTTCATGCGGATAAAAAGCCCCGTAAAGTTGTAGTAAACGGGCGGATATGTAAATATGTCTTCCATCCCGATCTGAAACAGATAATAATTCATACAGGAGAACAATCCATAAGAAAAAAGTGGAAAATCCGGCTGATTCCTTAACCGGACATTCCCCTTTTATATTTAAGGCCAGCACCCTTACTTTCCCGGGTTATTGAAAACTTCGGTGATAAACTTTATAATTGCTTTATTCAGGTCACTGTTGACCGTTTTCTCAAATTTTCAATGTAATATTCCGGGAAGGGTGATAAATTTCGTTTTCAAGCCTGCTTCTTTTAATTTGTTATGGAAATTCACCGACTTCTTATACGTCACGGTAGTGTCTTCATCACCATTTACAATAAAAACTGTCGTACTTTTTTTTGTAACATAAGTAACCGGTGAAACAGATGCGGCAAAAATTTCGTCAGTTGCTTTATCACCCAGCCAGTTACGCGCTGATTTGCTGTTCAGCAATTTCCCATATCCCCAGTCCCATACATCCGTAATCCCATACTTATCGATAATGGCGGCCACTTTTATATTCTCCACACCCGGACAATTGCCGTCAAACCGGTGATCGTTGCCCAACAAACCGCCCATCAAGGCAAGGTGCCCGCCGGCACTGCCGCCCATGATTACGATTTTGTTTACATCAATATTCAGCTCTTTTGCATTTTTAATCAGGTAGATCAGGGCACAGCGGGTATCCTCCACTGCCGCGGGTGCCGTAGCCTGGCCAGTTAGCCGGTATTCGATATTGGCCACGGCAAAACCTGCTTTAAAGAAAGTACTGAAACCGGTCTGTGATTCTTTTACTCCATGATTCCATCCTCCTCCATGAATATTGATCACTACCGGGGACAGTCCTTTCTCCTTTGGTACCAGGTAGAGATCCATCTTCCCTTCCCAGTCTTTCACCCTGGCATAGACCACGTTCAATTTCGCACTGTACCCTTCGGGAAACTCTACCGGTTTATAGACCGTATCCGCCGCTTGAGCAAAAGCCTGTCCGGTTGATAAAACCAGTAACATCAGAATAAGCCAGTTCTTTTTCATGTTCATTTTTTGTAA
>CAZLRY010000594.1:0-2011 GCA_964561675.1 uncultured Chitinophaga sp. | reverse complement strand
TCCCTCGCTGCGCTCGAAATCGGAGATACCCGACATACGTTTTATAACCGATCTGTTTCTATAATAATACCAGCCCTTCAGGCTTAAACAAAATGCTCTCAGGAGGGGCTGTTGACTACTAACTTCTAACTACGAACTACTATCTAACCACCGCTTGCACCAACGGCAACAACCTCACTGCCCACTTCCTGTACTCAATCTTCGACGGATGCAAACCATCCGAAGCCAGTAAGGTACGGTCATACAATGCCTCCCTGGTGGAGGGCGTAATATCGAGATAGGCACATTGAAACTGCGCTGTTACCTGCCTGTTGATAGCATTGAACCAGTCGATCTCCTGCCGGATACGGGTCGTATCGGAATATTGGGCAAAGGGAGTGACACTATAATCGGGAATCGATAACACAAATACATTTTCCTTTTTACCCCGGGCCAGTTGAATTGATTTTTCCAACAATCCCGTAAACCGCAGCCGGTAACCCGTAGTATCATGGGTCTGGTACTGATCATTCACCCCGATCAGCAGACTCACCACATCATATTGTGGAGGGTTTTGTGATTGAACCTGATTGGTCAGCACCCCGCTGGTCCAGCCGGTGGCAGCGATATAATCGGGGGTGCCCATATTAATCCCGGCTTGTATCAGGAGATTAGTGGTCTGGGTTGGAAAGCGGTCTGCGGCATCCACTCCCTGACCGATGGTATAGGAATCGCCCAGGGCCAGCCAGGTTTTTAGTGGTCCCCCGGGTGGTGGTGGCGGGGGCGGGTTGTTTACCGGTACCCGTTCCGAAGTTGAACAGGACAGTAACGAAGAAAAAATCATATAAAGGAAAAGGAGCCGCATATGTCAATTTACGTATGAATAGCAAAAAAAGTTCATCAGGTTGGCAGATAACACAGGTCATAAGTGTATTTTGCGCTAATTTTTACTTTTGATCAAAGTTTAAACGTTATGCAGATTGCTGTTTTAGGTGCAGGTATGGTAGGCCGGGCTATTGCGATAGACCTGGCAAAGAATTTTGACGTCACCAGTTTTGACCTGAATCCCGCCAATCTGCTTGAACTTCATAAACGCAATAAGGCGATCAAAACGCTCACAGTCAACCTGAACCAATACGAGCAGTTTGAACAGTGGCTGGCACCTTTTGATCTGGTGGTCACCGCTGTGCCCGGATTTATTGGTTACCAGACCCTGGAAGCCGTAATAAAAGCCGGCAAAAACGTGGTCGATATTTCATTTTTCCCGGAAGATGCCCTGCAGCTGGATAAACTGGCGAAAGAAAAAGGGGTAACGGTGATTACGGATTGTGGCGTAGCGCCAGGTATGAGCAACCTGATCCTCGGTCGTTACAACAAAGAAATGGAAGTCACCGCCTTTGAATGTTATGTAGGTGGACTCCCTAAAGAACGAAAACCGCCCTTTGAATACAAAGCTCCTTTCTCACCAGTGGATGTGATCCAGGAATATATCCGTCCGGCCCGGCTCGTGGAAAAAGGAAAGATCGTCACCAAACCCGCTTTGAGCGAAAGAGAGATCATGTATTTTGAAGAGGCCGGTGCATTGGAAGCCTTTAATACCGATGGATTGCGCTCATTGGTGTACACCATGGGACATATTCCGGAAATGAAAGAAAAGACGCTGCGTTACCCGGGACATATCGACCTGATTATTTCCCTCCAGCAGGCCGGTTTTTTTGATACCACGCCCTTACGATTCAATCAGACTGAAATTTCCCCGCTGGATTTCACCTCCCGCCTGCTGTTAAAGGAATGGAAACTGGAACCGGGCGAAGAAGAGTTCACCGTAATGAAAGTCATTGTAAAAGGAAAAAACAAATCGATCACCTGGGATTTATATAACGAGTACGATCCGGTCACCAAAACCTCTTCCATGGCCCGCACCACCGGCTACACCTGTACCGCCGCCGTGCACCTGATTACCGATGGTCTGTTTACCCAAAAAGGCGTCTTTCCTCCCGAACTGATCGGGGATAAGAAGGAGTGTTTTGAT
>CAZLRY010000593.1:0-2015 GCA_964561675.1 uncultured Chitinophaga sp. | reverse complement strand
TGCCCGAAAATACAATCCCGGCCATGCTCCACGCGCTGGGTATGGGCGTGACGACCCTCGAAATGGATGTGGTGATGACGAAGGATAAACAGCTGATCCTTTCACACGAGCCTTTTTTCAATCATGAGATAAGTACAAAGCCCGATGGCACGGAAGTCAGTACAAAAGAGGAGAGCAGTCTGAATATCTACCAGATGACCTATGAAGAGGTGAGGAAGTATGACGTGGGCATGAAGGCGCATCCCCGTTTTCCCCGCCAGGAGAAAATGAAAGTGGTGAAACCATTGCTCAGGGATGTTTTAGAAGCGGTGAAACAACACATGATGATGGCCCGCCGGCCGTTTCCGTTTTATAATATTGAAACCAAGACCCAGCCGCTCACGGATAATATTTATCACCCGGAGCCGAAGGAATTTGTGGATAGCCTGGTGGCAGTGATCAACGAGAAACAACTGGAGGAACAGGTGATCATTCAGTCATTCGATTTCCGCACCCTGCAATACCTGCATCAAAAATATCCGTCTATCAAAACGGCCATGCTGATCGAAGATTATGACAAACGATCACTGGAAGAGCAACTCAAAGCCATGGGTTTTACACCCACTATCTACAGTCCGGCATATCAACTGGTCAATCCGGTTTTAATGAAAAAATGCCATGAGCTTGGAATAAAGGTCATCCCCTGGACGGTGAATGAGAAAACAAAAATCGAAGAACTAAAAGCAATGGGCGTGGATGGGATTATTACGGATTATCCGGATCTATTTTAGTCTTTTCAGGAATCCTGAATTCATCCACAAATTTATAACCAAGAGCTCCCTTTTTAATACAAAGGGTAATCAGTGAGTCCCCGAGATTTAAACGTCGCAATATGGCCGGCGATGGTTCAAATCTTTCTGTCCGGTCTTCGATCCTGATCCTGATATATTTCTCCTTTAACCGTCTTTGACGGTATGAAGATTCAATGACATAGTTTTTACATTCACTGGATGAACGGGCCCAGTATTCATTCACCACGGGCCCAAGTGAAACAAACAAGAAAACAGTGACGAGTACTATATAGAATCCAATCTCGATTCGTTTGTTTTTGTGATCATTCCAGCTTACGAAATACAGGGACAATAAATGAAAAACACCAAATCCCGTCAACAATCCGGCAACCAGGGAATGGATCAGGAAACCTAATCCGCCAAAATCATTTTCATGCTTTGAAGCACCAAAACTAATTCCAATAAACAAAAGCATATAGATAACGAGCCAGGCTCCCCGGTTGAACCAGGGTGGCCAGTTGATATAACTATCTGGTTGAATTATCCCGGTCTCATCTTCTTTAATTTTCTTCCTGATTTCATGCCATGTTAGGAGCAATCCCAGGATAGCCATAAAAGCAAACAAGGCAAGTATAGCCCCTCCGATCACCATTACATTTGCCGGCCATCCCGATTTTTTCCAACCTGCTGAGATAAGCACTATGCCCGCAACCAGCAGGATGAACCGGTTGCGAAGCTGTATAAGCAGTATTTTTTTTAATTCAGGATTCATCTCCTTTATTTACATTGAAGATTAAACAGGTGAGGAAAAAATACAACTATTTTCTTTAGGTTTGATGCCATGGAGCTATCATTGAAAAGTAAAACGGCATTGGTCTGCGGCAGCACCCAGGGCATCGGTCTGGCCATTGCCCGTGAACTGGCCTTGTTAGGGGCTAATTGTATTTTACTGGCCAGGAACGAAGACCGGTTGAAAGAGACGGTTGCTTCACTTGATTCCAGCCTGGGGCAAACACATCAGTTTGCAGTTGCTGATTTTCAACATACAGATCAAGTGAAAGAAACTGCGGCCGCACTGGCAGCTTCAGGCACCATTCATATCCTGGTCAACAATACCGGTGGCCCTGCCCCCGGACTGATCCAAAATGCTTCAGCTGATCAATTCCTGAGTGCATTTCAGCAGCATATCGTCAACAACCAGCATTTGGTACAGGCTTTATTGCCGGGCATGAAAGCTGCGGGATA
>CAZLRY010000592.1:0-2017 GCA_964561675.1 uncultured Chitinophaga sp. | reverse complement strand
TCGGCGGTGGTCAGGTTCTTTACTCCGCGGATTTTGGCTAATAACGTATCCACATCCATGAAGGTCCAGGGAATAAAAGCCAGGAATCCCTTGGCCTGCTCCGGTTTCTTCGCCTGTACCTCGCGGATCTTCACGAGGTGTTCAAAACGTTCCTGAATCGTCTCCACATGGGCAAACATCATGGTGGCCGAGGTGGTGATATCGAGTTTATGGGCTTCATGCATGATGTCGAGCCATTCCTGTGCCCCGCATTTGCCTTTACTGATAAGACGACGCACCCTGTCGATCAGGATCTCGGCCCCGGCCCCGGGCAGAGAATCCATACCGGCTTCCTTCAGGGCTTTGAGCACTTCATGATGGGTACTTTTTTCCAGCTTGGTGATATGGGCCACTTCGGGTGGCCCGAGAGCGTGAAGTTTTATCGTCGGGAATTCGCTCTTGATCTGTTTAAAGGTATCTACATAAAACTGCAATCCGAGTTCGGGATGATGTCCTCCCTGCAGCAATAACTGATCGCCTCCGAATTTTAATGTCTCTTCGATTTTTTTCCGGTAAACGGGCATGTCAGTGATATAGGCTTCGGCATGTCCGGGGATGCGGTAGAAATTACAGAATTTGCAATTGGCGATACAGACATTAGTCGTGTTCACATTGCGGTCGATCTGCCAGGTCACTTTACCATGGGGCACCTGCTTTTTGCGGAGCTCATCGGCAATCAGCATCAGATCCGCCAGCGGGGCATGGTGATACAGGTGCATGCCCTCTTCAACGGTCAGGAAGCCAAAGTCTGCGGCTTTGGCGTATAATTCGTTTAACTGCATGGGGCAAATTTACAGTTGTAATACAGATAATATGACGAGTGGTTGGAAAACCTCCTCATATTACAGTAATTTTAAAAGGGAAGGGGCCTGTATTGCATCATTTTGCCCCATTTTCCTGTCTCCTTACTGAACTGTTAACCGCATGAAGTATTGCTTGTCCGGCATATTCATCCTCCTCACCTGGTTTTGTGCCCCGACGCTTCGGGCCCAGGAAGAGTTTATTGAGCCGCCCTCCCGGCATCTCACGACCGTACCCTTTACCCAACTGACCGGCGGGATTATTATCCTGCATGCCCTGATCGATTCACATCCCGACACCCTCAATTTTGTACTGGACACCGGCAGCAGCGGTATTTCCCTCGATTCAGCCACGGCCGAATACCTGGGCATGAACCCGGTACCGTCTGAACGTACCATCCGCGGTATCGCGGGGATCCGGAAAGTGAACTTTCTTTATAACCGAAGCCTCCATTTTCCCGGACTGACCGTGGAAAACCTGGATTTTCATATCAACGATTATGAATTGCTCACTACCGTTTATGGGGAACGGATCGATGGGATCATCGGTTATTCGATCATCAGCCGTTATATCCTGAAGATCGATTATGACAGCATGAAGCTGAGTTTTTTCAGCAAAGGCACGATGCGTTATCCCAAGGGGGGCTACCTGCTTAAACCCACGATCAGTCAACTGGTCTCCCAACCCATGCGGGTGAAGGATGAAAAAGCGATCTATTCCCGTTTCCTGTTTGATATCGGCGCGGGTCTTTGCCTGTTATTGTCCAGGGAATTTGTGGACGACAGTGCGTTTTTCAGTAAGAAAAGAAAACGGTATATCAAAGAAGCCGAAGGACTGGGTGGCAAGATCGATATGGAACTGACGGTGATGAAGGAAGCACGGGTCGGTCCCTATAAATTCAGGAATGTACCCGTCTTTGTTTTTGATGATGAGTACAATGTCAGCTCTTATCCCTATATGGGTGGCATTGTAGGGAATGACCTGTTGCGCCGCTTTAATGTGATTCTCAACTATGGCAAAAGCGATATTCATATCACCCCCAATACACATTATAGTGATGTGTTCGACTACTCCTATTCCGGTATCGAACTCTACCTGCTCAATGGCGTCATCATTGTCGGCGATGTGGCCAAGGGTTCTCCCGCCGAAGCCGTAGGTTTAAAGGAAGGAGATGAAG
>CAZLRY010000591.1:0-2024 GCA_964561675.1 uncultured Chitinophaga sp. | reverse complement strand
TTCATGAAATTTTCATTACGATGGAAAGAATTGTGGATGAACTGAGCAATATGAACCCCATGGTGCTGTACGACCTGGAGAAATTTCACTACAAGGCTTTTCAGCATTTCAAGGAACATAAAGACAAATACCTGGTCAAAATTGTACGTAACAATATTGAATGGGGCATATCACAAGGACTCTACCGGAGCGAGTTGAATGTGGACGTCATGTCCAAATACCGCATGGAGTCGATGATGATCCCTTTCAATGTGGCGGTCTTTCCCCCGGGAAAATATAACCTCGCCACTATATCTGAAATGATCATTGAGAATTTCATCTATGGACTGGCCACCATCAAAGGACATCAACTGATACAACAATATTATGAACAACGCAAAAACCATCTTACTTATGAAGCGAACAGGAAATAAACGGGGACTGCTCCTCGCCGTCCTGCTCCCCCTGCTGGGAGCGGCCCAACCGGGCGGTGGAGTAACTCCGGATACCACGAAACCAACCAAACATGAATTTACCATTCAGCAGGCGGTTGACTATGCAAAGAAGAACAACCTGAATGTAAAGAATGCCCTGCTGGATGTGCAATACCAGGAGCAGGTGAATAAGGAGGTTACTTCCCGGGCCTATCCTGGTATCAATGCCAGCCTGGGTACCACCTACAATCCGAATATCGCTACCCAGGTGATTCCCAATTTTATTTCCCCTTCCACCTATCAGGTGCTGATTGACCAGGGCGTGAAAGATGGCAGCGGGAATCCGATCCAGATGCCCGCCGACTTTGGCTTTATTGCCGCCCAGTTTGGTACGAAATACAGTGCCACTGCGGGTATTGCCCTTTCTCAGTTATTATTCGACGGACAGGTATTCGTCGGCCTTCAGGCCCGTGATGCCACCATGCGGTTTGCCCGTAAGAATGTGGAAGTAACAGAAGAAATGATCAAGACCAATATTTACAAAATCTACTACCAGCTGGTAGTGAGTAAGACCCAGGTGGAACTGCTGGACGCCAATATTGAGCGGCTGGAAAAACTCCTGAAGGACACAAAGATCATTTATGAAAACGGGTTTGCCGAGAAACTGGATATCGATAAGTTAAACGTAGCCCTGACCAACCTGAGAACGGAAAAGGGAAAAGTAATGAACAGCATTTCCAATGGCTACTATGGACTGAAAGTCCTGATCGGTATGCCGGTTAAGGACGAACTGGTGCTGACCGAGCAACTGACCGATGAACAGATCAAGGATGGTATTCTGGAAGCCAGTGTATATAAATACGAAGACCGGAAGGAATTCCAGTATGCGCAGATTGGTAAAGAACTGAATGAATTTAATATTAAGCGATATAAACTGAGCCAGATCCCGACCATTTCCCTGAGCGGCCAGTATGCCAAAAATGCCCAGCGGAATAAATGGAATTTCTTCGGGAAGGGTGATTGGTTTACCATTTCCTCGGTGAACCTGAATATGGCGATCCCGATTTTCAATGGTTTTTATACCAAGGCTAAAATCCAGCAGACCCGGATTGACCTGCGTAAAACCGAGAACCAGATTGAAGCCCTCCGTTTATCCATTGACAGCGAAGTGGAAACAGCGAAGAATAATTACCGTTCCGCCATCAGCACCATGGACTATCAGAAGAAAAATATGGAACTGGCAGAAACCGTATACCAGCAGACCAAGAAAAAATATGAAGTCGGCACCGGTTCTCAAACAGAGATCAATGCCGCGCAGGTGGAACTGAAAACGGCGCAAACCAGTTATATCACCGCTTTGTATGACGCGGTTATCGCCCGCATCGATTTTCTCAAAGCCACCGGAAAACTTTAATCACAAAACCAACCATGACTTATAAATTAAAAAGTATGAATACGATTTTAAAAATAACCACAGCTGTTATACTGACTGTTGCCCTGGCGGCCTGCGGTGGCAGCGCTAAGGAAGGTAAAGGCCAGCTTACTGATCTTAAAACCGAACTGGAAAAACTGAAAAAGAATAAATCCGGTCTGGATGAGCAAATTAAAAAG
>CAZLRY010000590.1:0-2034 GCA_964561675.1 uncultured Chitinophaga sp. | reverse complement strand
TGCAAAGTAGTCCTCCAAACCTTTCAGGTACTTCCTTCCCCTTTGTTCTGCAAAATAATCCGCAGTTAAGGCGATCAGCGCCATGACGGCAAGTGCAAGACCGAAGCCGCGCCAAAAGTCGTTATTAAAATCACGGATAAAATAAATGTAGAGTCCGATACCAAGGATGGCGAGAATGATTTCAGTATAGCGATAGATTAGAAAATTGCGCATCACGGTCTTCATGCGGGGGATTTCTTTCTCTTTCAGTTCAGCAGGATTCATGTCATAGGCATAAACGTTCCGGATGCGGTCACTGTCACTTCTTTTATAAATCGTAAAGCCGACCACGGCGAGTAAAAGACCGATAACCGCCAATGGTATGGCGGCACCCATATAAAACCGGTTTGTTCCATACAGGAGAAAGAACAAGGAGATGAGAAGACCGGTTACACCGATGAACAGAAAGATCCGGCTTTCGTCTTTTTCCCCGTCGAAGTATTTTTCAATATCGGCTTTGGTGAACATAGTCGTTGGTTTTATTCGTTGATGGCGGCTTTTACTTCCTCGCTTGCTGGTGATACAGAAGGATCGAAATAATGGGTCAGCACCCCTTTCTCATTCACCAGGTATTTTGAAAAATTCCAGCTGGGGGCCTTGCTGTTCCATCCGTTTTTTGCGGAATCGCTGAGCCATTGAAAGACCGGATGCTGGGCGGCTGATTTTATCACCACGGCTTTTTGTGATAATGGAAATGTAACCCCGTAATTCTTTTTACAAAAAGCCCCGATCTCCTCATCGGTTCCTTTTTCCTGTTCTTTAAAATCATTGGCGGGAAAACCAATGACCAGCAGCTTTTGTCCATACGCAACAGAAAGGGCCTGCAAGTCTTCGTACTGATGCGTGTAGCCACAATCGCTGGCGGTATTAACCAGGAGGACTTTCCGGCCCTCCAGCGTGGAGAAGTCGAGGCTGTCCCCGTTATTCAGCTTTACCTGTAAGGTTGAGAATGGCACGGGAGGGACTTTATCTTTGTTAGCAAGTTTTGCGGAATTGGTACCGGTCACCCGGGTGATCCACATAAAGGCCGGGTAGACAGCTTTGAGTATTTTCTGGCGATAGGTCATGTTGACTGAATTACGGTTTACAATTTCCACATATACCGCAAACGAGGCAATGAGGAATAAGAGAACAAGCCCGAACCGTTTTAGTTTTTTCATCCGGCTTATTTAATAAAGAATTTAAGCAATTTCATTTTCCCTTTCAATGGCGGATACTTCAGGGCCGGATCAAACCAGGCCGGTGTTTTCATCACGGACTTATAATGAGTAAACACATCAAAACTATCCCTTCCGTGATAAGCGCCAATACCGCTTTGTCCAACCCCGCCAAACGGCAGGTGGTGATTGGTAAACTGCATGGCGGTATTATTTACGCAACCGGAGCCAAACTGCACCTGTTCAATCCAGTCTTTTTCCTTTTTGCTGCTACTGGTAAAAATATAAAAGGAAAGCGGATTGGGGTGGCGTCGGATCATGGCCAGTGCTTCAGCAGGTTCATTAAATGTAAAGACCGGCAGGATGGGACCGAAGATTTCCTCCTGCATAACGGGGGCATCCGGATTCACTTCTTCAAGCATTGTAGGCGCGATATATAAACTATCACGGTTATACTGTCCACCGGTTATAATTTTTCCATCAGCGAGGTAGCGGGTCAGCCGGTCGAAATTTTTCAGGTTGATGATCTTGTTGTAACCGTAGGTGGTTTCCGGTTGATCGCCAAAGAATTTTATAATATACTTCTTCATCAGTTCCATCAGCCGGTCCTTTACACTGGCATGTACCAGGAGGTAATCGGGAGATACGCACATTTGTCCGGCATTGGAAAATTTTCCCAAGGTGATCCGACGGGCGGCCACTTCGAGATTCGCATCGGCTTCCACCACACAGGGATCCTTACCACCCAGTTCGAGCGTTACGGGTACCAGGTCTTTCGCCGCGAGCTGATAGATCGCTTTTCCTACGGGAATACTGCCGGTATAAAACACATGGTCAA
>CAZLRY010000589.1:0-2035 GCA_964561675.1 uncultured Chitinophaga sp. | reverse complement strand
ATGATTCTGCTATGTATAAATGTGTTACCTGTTTTAAAGGCCCAGACACTCACCATTTATACCATTCCCGCACCCCATCCAATGCGCTGGGAATCGCCGGGTAAACTGGTTTTTAGTTATCTCCGGAATTTTCTGACCCGGTCTTCCTATGGAAAATACCGGCATCCGATCGGTCATATGATGGTGGAACTGAAAGACAGTTCGCGGCATGTGATTGCCGGGGTGCGTGCAGTTAAAAATTCGGGCATGACACGCAAGGTATTATTCAACGGTTATGGTCTTGGTATTCTATTTGAAAAAATTGAGGGTAAACTGGATGAAACGGATATTAATTTGCCGGACATACAACGACGTTCCAAAAACGGGGATATCGCATTCCTTGAATTCAGGATCAGCCAGCCGGTTTTTGACCGGCTCTGGACTTATTACAATGAATACAAGGGAAAGGGGTATCATAAATTATATAATGGACTCAATCATCCACTAGAAGGCGAAGGGGCCGGTTGCTCCGCCTTTGCCTTTAGTTTCCTCGAAGCCGCCGGGTTACTGGATATTATTCCACCGGAGATCTGCCTGATCGACCGGCCTGCACCGGCTTCATTGGTACATCTCTCCGGTAAAAATGGAGCCCGCGTTTCCCTCTTTAAATTATTACTATCCCGCAACTGGTCAGCTGAAAATGATCCGCAAGCCCCGCACTATACCACCTACGAACCCACCTGGCTTTTTAACTGGATCCATCAAAACCATGCATTCATTCCGGCCACCGGTAAAGTACAGCAGACAATGCTGAAAAAGGCGCCAGGTATTCTGATTGATTGTCGTGACGCTATGGTTCCGGTCGGTCCCATCTGGAAAAACTAATGTTCAGGTTTAGCCGATCCCCTACCTTTAAGGTCACAAAAACCAGTCATGAAAAAACTCCTACTGCTCCTTCTATGGCCTTTTCAATTAGTGGCCCAAACAGCTCCCGATGAGCTGTTCAATAAAATCAAACAGATCGAAACGTCCCTGAATCCCTCCCTGATTTTTGGCGATACATTACCCAATTATTCTATCGAACAACGACTCAGGGAAACCCATGTGAAAGGTCTCAGCATTGCCGTTATACAGAATTATAAAATTCATTGGGCCAAAGCCTATGGCTGGGCCGATTCGGCAGAAAACCGGAAAGTAAACCTGGAGACCCGTTTCCAGGCGGCTTCGATCAGTAAAAGCCTGAACAGTATGGGTATCCTTAAACTGGTGGAAATGGGAAAACTGGATACCGCGGCCGATATTAATCAATACCTGCGCAACTGGAAATTTCCCTATGATAGTCTGTCCAAAAACAAAAAGATCACAGTACTGAACCTCCTCAGTCATACCGCTGCACTGGATATCCATGGCTTCCCCGGATACGACCGGGCTGATAGTTTTCCCACCCTGACCCAGGTATTGAATGGTGAACGGCCGGCGAATACCAAAAAAGTAAAATCCTTCGGGCAACCCGGAAAGGCCTACCGCTATTCCGGCGGCGGCACCACCATTACCCAACAAATGCTGATGGATATTACAGGAGCTGACTATGCCGACTGGATGCAAAAAAATGTGCTGAAACCACTCGGCATGAAAAACAGTTCGTACCGACAGCCTCCCACTGATACCCTGAACCTGGCCACCGGCTATTACGGCAATGACCAGCCGGTGCATGGAAAATACCATGTGTATCCGGAACAGGCAGCCGCCGGTTTATGGACCACCCCCAGTGACCTCGCCCGTTATATCATCGAGTGTCAGCTGACATTGAATGGGAAAAAAGGCAAGGTGTTGTCCACCCCAATGATGAAAACAAGGATGACGCCTTATATAGACAAGAGCGCCGCCCTCGGTGTGTTTATTGAGAAAAAAGCCGGTCAGCAATGGTTTACGCACAATGGCGGTAATGAAGCTTTTCTCTGTACTTCCTGGGGCAGTATGGAAGGCGGAAACGGCGTGGTCATCATGATCAATGGAGAAGATTTTTCCGTGGTGAATGAACTGCTGAATAGTGTGG
>CAZLRY010000588.1:0-2045 GCA_964561675.1 uncultured Chitinophaga sp. | reverse complement strand
GGTAACTACCGGTATTACAAAAGTTACTTTAACAGCGATTATAAAAACTACGATGCCAAAAATGGATGGAAAAAAGCGAATACAAAGCCATTCCACACGATCAACATGTACTATAGAAACGGCCGGATCAATTCAGAAAATGCCAAATACAATTTGCTCGGCAACCTGATCGGTTTTGTTCCCTTCGGCATCCTGTTCCCGCTGCTCTTTCGTCGCATGCGACATTTATTACTAACCACCCTGGCCGGTTTCGGGCTTAGCCTGCTGTATGAGTATATCCAGGTGAAAACCGGGCTCGGCTATTTTGATGTAGATGACCTGTTGTTGAACACAGCAGGAACACTGGCGGGGTATATTTTGTTCTGGCTATTGATGAAAGCGTGGAAGTTTACACGGAAGGAATACAAAGATATGCCTGCTCAATAAGAACCAAGAAACCCCACCTTCGCTAAAGCTACGGTGGGCAAGCAAGATGCCGAAATAATCATCAAGAAGCCAAAGAATAATCAAGCTACAAAGCACAAATAAGATCCAATAAAAAAGCACCAAGTCCTCCGCCGGATTTTCTCAGGAGGGTTTGGTGCTTTTTTGAGGCTTGATAATTGGAATTTAATTGTTTCTTGAAATTTGATTTTTATTTGGCTTCTTGCGATCTTGGCATCTTGGTTCTTGGTTTCTCGGTATCTTTAAAAAAACAAAAAACCATGCGCTTCTTCCTCCTGATCACCGCCTTGTTCCTTTTCCATCAGCTCCCAGCCCAGTTGCTGATCAAAAACACCAACGTCATCGACGTGGAGCAAAAAAAGATACTGGCCGGGTATTCCGTTTTGATTGTTGACGGAAAGATTGCTCAAGTAGATAAGGATAAGAATTTCAAACAACTTCCGGAGGGTACAACCATCATCGACGGAACCGGCAAATACCTTAGTCCGGGTTTTACGGATGCTCACATACACTTCTTTCAAAGCGGTGGTTTGTATGCCCGTCCCGATGCGATAGACCTCCGCAAATACCGTCCCTATGCCGAAGAAATCAAATGGACACACGGGCATATGGAAGACCTGCTGCGACGTTATCTCTCCGCCGGAATTACTTCGGTGATTGATGTGGGAGCGACTTATAATTTTTTAACGCAGAAAGATTCATTTGCCAGCAAACCCTGGTCACCCCTGGTCCGCATGACCGGCCCCCTGCTGACCACGTATGTGCCCGCCCCTTTCAAAAACCTGGGAAATGATTCGCCCTTTACCGAAATGCTCACGGAAGAGAATACCCGGAAAGCCGTCAGGGATCAGTTACCCTTAAACACCGACTTTATCAAGATCTGGTATATAGTAACCGACCAGGATGTGGAAAAAGGAGCCCGGAAAAATCTCCCGTTGGTACAGGCTGCGATCGACGAAGCCCATAAAAATAATAAACGCGTGGCCGTGCATGCCACTGAACGGATTACTGCCCAACTGGCCGTGGAAGCCGGGGCCGATTTTCTGGTGCATAGTGTGGATGATGAAATAATCTCCGATGCTTTTGTGCAATTACTGAAACAAAAGAAAACCGTGCTTTGTCCCACGCTTGTAGTGATGGGACATTACGGCAAAGTACTCGGCGATCATTACCATTTCAGCACCGATGAATTAAATCTCGCCAATCCGGAAACCATCGGCTCGGTACTCGACTATCCCTGGCCCGATACCAGCCTTGCCAGAATCTATATTAAAGGCATGGAATCCCCTTTGCAGGCCGCAAAGGAAAAAACAGCAGATTCCATCATGACCGTGAACCTGCAGAAACTGGTTAATGGCGGCGTGACCATTGCTACCGGCACCGATGCCGGCAATACAGGTACCCAGCATGCCAGTTCGTATTTCATCGAATTGAATGCGATGCAAAATGCCGGCATGAATAACTGGCAGTTATTAGAAGCCAGTACGATCAATGGCGCCAAAGCCATGGGACAGGAAAAAGAATGGGGCAGTATTGCTAAAAATAAAATGGCCAACCTGGTGCTGCTTTGGGCCAATCCGCTGGACAGTATTGCCAACTGG
>CAZLRY010000587.1:0-2053 GCA_964561675.1 uncultured Chitinophaga sp. | reverse complement strand
AGATTAGGAATGGAGATGGCGGCCGTGGCCCGCAGGTTGGTGCCAAATGTCTCGGCACTCATGGTGATATATAAAACGGAAATACCGGAACCAAAACCGAGTCCCATACAGATCAGGTACATATTAGTGGCCGAGCCGCCGCCCTTTGTGATAAAGAAAAGCGCCAGGAAAAAGGTGGTAATCGCATAAAAGATCAGCAGGGTTTTCTTGCGGCTGCGGATCACATTACTGAGCAGACCCGCCGTCATATCCCCGAACAGTAATGCCACATATTGCAGCATCAGGGCAGTAGGCTGGTCAAACCCGGTGATCTCGAACTGCTTGGCAAATTCATCGGAGAAACTGATCAATACCCCAATAATATACCAGACCGGTAACCCGATCAGTATCCCCCGCATATAGCGGGCAAAGCGATCGCGGTTATTAAAAAAGTGAAGGAAGTTGCCATGCGAGACATTGGCTTTTCTGGAAGCCTGAAAGAGTCCACTATCGAGTACACCCATCCGCAGAAACAGCAGGGCCAGTCCCATCGCTCCTCCGATATAATAACAGAGCCGCCAGTTTTCATCTGATGCCCAGTGCACAAAGTAGGCGGCAATCGTCCCCATCACTCCGCTCGTGGCGATCAGGGCTGCGGCAATGCCTCGCTTTTCTTTGGGTAATAATTCACTGGTAAGGGTGATACTGGCCCCGAGTTCACCCGCCAATCCCAGTCCGGCGATAAACCGCAGCCAGGTGTATTGTTCAATTGTCTGCGCCATTCCATTGGCAATGGTGGCAAAGGAATAAAGGAGGATCGAACCAAAGAGCACACTTTTACGTCCCTTCTTATCCCCCATCATGCCCCAGAGAATGCCGCCGATGGTGAGTCCCAGCATCTGCCAGCTGATAATGTTTTCTCCCGTGGATTTCATGGCGGATTCGGCCACGCCCAGTTCCGCAAAACTGGAACGGCGGACAATACTGAAAAGCAAAAGATCATAAATATCCACGAAAAAACCCAGGGCGCCCACGATCACGGGCAGGGAGAAAATGCCATATTGTTTTGGTTGCATCAATCGCTGGTTTGTGCGGAAAGATAAGAAAGCTTGCCTTAAGTTTTATTCCCCGGGTTCCGTATTTACTGTTTAAAATCAGTTCCTGGTTTTTGAAATATTTGTACTTTTCTTCCATGAAGAAATACCTTATCCTCTGCCTGTTGATATTCCCCTTGCTGCTTCTTTCCTTTGTTTTTCCTGAAAACAAAGCGGGAATAAAAGATCCGCAGCATATCACTGATACTTCCTATAATCTGCTGGTGGCATATGGAAAGTACATTTACCAACGGGAAAAATGTGACAGGTGCCACACACATATCCCGGGCCTTGACAGTACTAAAATCAGCCTGGAAAACATAGCAGGAAAGTACCCGGACACCTGGCATTATAACCATTTATATGATCCCCGCATGATGTCCCCCGGCTCGAACATGCCACGGTACTATGGATTAATGAAAGCCCCGTTGAGCTATAAAGTCATTCTTCAATTGCTAAGTGAAGAATACACTACCGTAACAGAAGCGGACAGTCTGGAAATACGTCAGACGCTGGAAATGCAAGCTAATGCTGTTTTGCAAGTCCTGAAACGTGATAAAATTACACCATCCGCCCCTGTATATAATGAAGCAATTGCCTTAATCGCCTGGCTGCAATACCGGCCCGATACCCCGGAACGTCGTTATAGGGACTCTATTCAAAAAGAAAATAACCGCAGATACGAAGAGCAGCTGATGGCCTCACTTGAATCAGATTTGTCAAATCCGGAAAGCCAGATTATGAAACTGGCCAACAGCAAGGACCCTGCCATTTTGAAAAAAGGAAAAAATTACTTTTCGATCAGTTGTGCCGCCTGTCATCGTGAAAATGCCAACGGATCCATCGGGCCAAACCTGACTGACGATTACTGGCTCCATGGCAATAGTATTAAAGCACTTTTTTTTACCATTTTTAATGGAGTGCCGGATCATGCCATGCCAGCCTGGAAACATAGCATGGATAAAGAAAGAATTGCCTCT
>CAZLRY010000586.1:0-2057 GCA_964561675.1 uncultured Chitinophaga sp. | reverse complement strand
AAAGAGTATTGTTTCAGATCCATTTCCATGTATTACCCACTCACCACTCACCACTCAACACTCAACAATCATTTACTACCTGACGGAATGATCCAGCGTGCACCGATACCAATATTGGAAAGGTAGCCAAGTCCAAGACTGGAACTGAAACCAAAAGTGGTTTGTACATCCTTTAAATTTCCACTGCCTTTATAGGTATTACGGGTATAACCGATACTTGCAAAATCAGCAAAACGCAGATCCAGTAAAAAACGTTTTCCGGCCCGGTAAGATATCCCCGGATAAATACCAGCCTTTACAGAAACAAAAGTTTGGTCCCCGGTATTCGTATTGGAAATCTGACTCTTGCCAAAGTCTATGCCTGCCCTGCCTTCAGCAAAAAGGAAAAAATCTTTTCCAAGTGGCCTGTAACGGCGGGTAAAGAATCCCGCACTGGCATTAAAATTTTCATTGCTGCTATTCGTGGTGGGTTGGGCAGGATACTCGGTTTTCGATTTTCCGTATCCACCACCGATATAAAATCCACTCATCCTGTTTTCGCGTGATGCAAACCCAAGATCAAGGTTCAGACCGACATTGTTTGATCGGGTAGTAAATGGCGTAAATCCGGTGTTAGACTCAAAATTGCTATGACTTATATTCAATCCTGCTCCCAGCAACCGATCTCCTTTTGTAAACTGTGCACTTGCTGATACGGTAAGAAACAATCCGGTCAGTACAAATAAATATTTCTTCTTCATGATGTAGGTTTTAGTGCTGTAAAACTGCAAAAGAAAAAGACAGGGAACCATGATCCCCTGTCTTTTCACAAATGTTTATGTTAAGTATTGAATAAACGTGTATAGTAAAGCAGCGTTACTGAATTGTGGTAAACCCAAGATAAGGCTGCAATACTGCCGGCAGGTGAATACCATCCGCAGCCTGGTTATTCTCCAGCAAAGCGGCCACAATACGAGGCAGCGCCATGGAACTTCCGTTTAAGGTATGCGCCAGTTGTGGTTTGCCTTTCTCATCCTTGTACCGCACTTTCATCCGGTTGGCCTGGAAAGCTTCAAAATTACTCACGGAACTTACTTCCAGCCATCTCTGCTGCGCAGCACTGTATACTTCAAAATCATAGGTCAATGCAGAAGTGAAACTCATATCACCCCCACACAAACGAAGAATGCGGTAAGGCAGTTGCAAAGATTGCAGCAACCCTTCCACATGAGCTACCATGCCTTCCAGCACTTCATAACTGGTATCCGGACGAACAATCTGCACCACTTCCACTTTATCAAACTGATGCAGGCGGTTGAGTCCGCGTACATCGGCCCCAAAGCTTCCGGCTTCGCGTCTAAAGCAAGGAGTATAAGCCGTCATTTTTATCGGGAGATCGGATTCTTTGAGAATCGTATCCCGGTAAATATTGGTAACCGGCACTTCCGCCGTTGGGATCATGTAATAATTATCCGCGGGCATATAGTACATCTGCCCTTCTTTATCCGGCAGCTGACCGGTACTGTAAGCCGACATTTCATTGACCATTAATGGAGGCAGGTATTCCGTATATCCGGCCGCCGTATTATAATCAAGAAAATAGGATATCAATGCGCGTTGCAGTTTAGCGCCTTTCCCTTTGTATAAGGGAAAACCACTGCCGGTTATTTTAGCCCCGGTTTCAAAATCAATGATATCATATTTTTTGATCAGATCCCAGTGCGGTACTGCTTCCGGATACAACTCCGGTTTTGCCCCCCCTTCTTTCACCGTTACATTATCTGAGGCATGCTTGCCGGCCGGTACGAGGTCCGATGGCAGGTTAGGCAGTTTGACCAATTCATCCTGTAATTGCTTCTCCACTTCCGCCAACCGGTCTGAAATAGGCTGCAAAGTTGTCTTCAACGCAGCCACTTCCTGTTTTTTCGCCTCGGCTTCTTCTTTCTGCCCCTTCCCCATCAGCGCCCCGATCTCTTTTGAAGTACTGTTCACCTTTGCCTGGTTATTATCAAAGTCAAGCTGCAGTTTTTTCCGCTCCTCATCCAGGGCCAGTACGGTATCCACCACCGATAAATCGC
>CAZLRY010000585.1:0-2065 GCA_964561675.1 uncultured Chitinophaga sp. | reverse complement strand
CCTGCTGTAACTGTATCGTATGCTGTACCTGTTGCACCAGTCCGGCAGGATATTCTTCTTCCAGGGAAATTTTTTTGGTAGTTAGTCCACTGAATGCAAAAACCGCCGGCATACGCACCCTGAAAAACTCATCGAGATTGGATGAGAAGATCGAAAGAAACTGAAAACGATTATACAAAGCTACAAAAGGATCAGCGGCCTCCTGCAATACCCGCCCGTTAAAGCTGAGCCAGCTGAGATCACGGTTCAGGTATGTATTGTAAGATTGCATCATATTCTTCGAAGATTACTAAATTAAGGCTTTGAACGTTAACCAGGCCTGGGCTTAATAATGAATTAATACACGGTTTATGCAGAAAAACGGCTAGTATAAAAGTAAATCATATTCCCCGGCATACTGTTTACGTATCTTTCAGTCATAACTTACCGATCATGAGCAGTCTAAAAAGTATTCAAACCGAAGTAGATGCCTCTTATCTCTACGGCCAGCTGGCCAAACATGAAGAAGATGAATTGGTGGCAGATATCTTCCGCCAGATGAGTGAAATTGAAAAAGGCCATGCAGAAGCTTTCCTGAAAAAAATAAACTTACCGGCTGAAAAAATGCCTGCCCCTTCCTTCCGGGCAAAAACCCTGAACCGGATCGGAAAACTATTTGGCTACGATTATGTACTGGGCACATTAATGGACACCGAAAAAAGCCTTTCCAGTTCGGTGATTAACTTGAAGAAGAAAACAAACATACCGGTCACCGGGGCCGAAACGAACCATGTCAAAGTACTCCGGAACATAGTTGAAAATTCTTCCGTATCGGGGAGCACTATTGCCCGTTTTGAAACCAAACACCGATCAGTAGGCGGCAATGCTTTACGGGCGGCGGTATTGGGAGGTAATGATGGTCTCGTTTCCAATTTCAGTCTCGTGATGGGCGTGGCGGGTGCCACCCATGGACAGGAAGGGGTATTGCTTGCAGGATTGGCCGGTTTATTAGCCGGGGCACTTTCCATGGCCCTTGGTGAGTGGATCTCGGTAAAAAGCTCCCAGGAATTATATGAAAATCAGATGGAAATTGAAATGGAAGAATTACTGACCAGTCCCGAGAATGAAATGAAAGAACTGGAACTGATTTATAAAGCAAAAGGTATCCCGGAGCAGCAAGCCAGAGAAATGGCCGCCCAGATATTGCAGGATCCCGAACATGCGCATGAATTACTGGTCAAAGAAGAACTGGGCATCAATGCAGAAGAATTAAAAGGTTCCGCTTTTGAAGCGGCCCTATATTCTTTCTTCCTGTTTGCGATCGGCGCCATTATCCCGGTATTCCCTTTCATGTTTTTATCAGGCACCCCCGCCATACTATTAAGTACGGCCGCCAGTGCAGTAGGTTTATTTGTCATTGGAGCAGCTATTACCCTCTTTACCGGGAAAAGCATCTGGTATTCAGGGTTCCGGCAGGTGATATTCGGTCTCGCAGCCGCAGCAATCACGTTTGGAATAGGTAAACTGATTGGCGTATCCGTAGCCGGTTAATGCTTTATTAACAAGGATTTAGCGTAAACTATTTCAATCGGGTGACAGGTCATCCCATTTTTCAATGAATAAAGTTAAGTTTGCGAAAATCATTTATTTGCGCCAGGTAACACTTTTTATATTATCAGCTGTTTTTGTGTTCAGTGCTACCGAACTTCACCAGTTGGTCAGGTTACCACAATTGGTTGAGCACTTCCGGGCGCATAAACAGGAAGACCCATCCATGACTTTGTTTGGATTTCTTCAACTGCACTATACCGCCAATCACCCGATGGATAATGATGATAATGACGACAGCCAGCTTCCTTTTAAAACGACCGAAGCAATAGGTCATGTTGATTTTTCACTCAGTATTGGCCGGTTTAACCTGCATACTCAACCAGAGTTTTCAGCCGCTGTCAATCAAATAACTCATCCCGAAGGCGATCCCTGCCACCGGGTATATGCTGTATTCCGCCCTCCCCAGGAAACAAAGGTCATATAACCTTTCCGTACAGAACCAGGTTGTTCTGTAAACACTATTAGTTGATTCTTT
>CAZLRY010000584.1:0-2065 GCA_964561675.1 uncultured Chitinophaga sp. | reverse complement strand
ACAGTATTACGAAGGGGCAATAAAGCTATTTCGGCCGGTATCTCAATCCCATTCAGGTCATCCTGATCACCTTCATTTAAAGGAATGATGGGCAAAAAATCCATGTCGTCTTCTGAACGCATCAAAAAGTTCTCAATATTCATATCCGAATCATCTTTAGACATTCTGTCATTTTATCCGGACCAACCAGGTCCGGGGGGTAAAAGTATAGCGTGAATTCAGTATTGCCAAGTATCGTGCCTGTCATTTCGGGACTGACAAACTATGTATTTGCCCCGGAACCTCTTATACATAAAAAAAACCTCCCCGGGGGGAGGCTTTTCATAGCTATACGAACGGTATTAAAGGGCGAGTCCCACGGATAACTGGAAGCCCTGACTTTTCCACTTGTTGTCATCGGGTATATCGCTGATATTATTCAGTCCGATGGCGTAGCGTCCGTTGACCCTGATCGGACCCATCCGGACCAGTACACCGGCCAGCATGGAGAAATCGCCTTGTTTAAAAGCATTTCCACCATTCTGGAGCAAGGTTTTGTTCTGATCGATCAATACCCCAAACTGAGGACCGGCTTGCAGAGAAATAAAATTGCCGATCAGTTTGTAATTGACCAGGATCGGGATGGACAGGTAATTCAGTTTCACATTACTGTTGCCATCAAATACATCCTGGTAAACATGACTGAAATTACTGTCGACCCGGGTTGCGTACTGGTTCCAGAGGACTTCCGGTTGCAACACCAGTTTGTTACCCATACGAATTTCGGCAAAACCACCCAGGTGGTATCCATACCGGAATTCATCTTTAAAGGATTTGCCATCGACCTTGGTAATGTTGGTACCGGCTTTCACACCTAAGTGAAACTGGGCCATGGCTGCCTGTGTCAACAGTACCAGGGCGAAAAGCGAAAGGAGTTTTGTTTTCATGCGCAATTTTTTAATTGTTTTTTGGAATGGCTTGAGACCGGTATTATTTTTTCAAGTATAGTGCCAGTCACCCTTGCCCGCTGTTAAAATTGATTTAACGTAAATAAGTACCCGCTAAAACATAAATTGTAACAGGGCCATTGCGATTGAAATGTGAATGTTTTCTAAAAGAAAAAGGCTCAGAAGAAAAAACCGGCATTCAATGTGAAGAGCGCATTGAAGTTTTGGGTATCGGCCGGGAAGTAATAATCGAGTACCAGCTGCGGCTGGAAGAAAAATTTACCAATAGAATATTCCCCCCGCAGGTACATGGTCAGCGATAAAGGTTGAAAATCGAGCTGATCATCGAGATAAACATTATCGGTATTGAAGAGTACATTACTGCCAGTGCGGATAGTGGTGGCATACGTACTGGAAGACTGGTTAAACCCGAATTTCTGCGTCCCGCTGGTAAATGCCAGTTGCGGGGTAAGGCGGATATGGTCACGGGCAGAAAGCACTTCAAGCCAGTAAAAGTCATGGCGGATGGAAGCCATGATGGAAAAGTCACTGACTGTTTCTTCAGTATTAATATAAGTAAATCCCCGCCGGCGCAGACGCAGGTCCTGGATCAGTTCTTCGCGTTGCATATAATCGCTGCGGCTGCCCCAACCATAACTCGCGGCAACGGTTGGCCTGAACCAGGATTTACGGTACATAAAATAGCCATAGAGTTCATTCTGCAGGGGCGTTGTATAAAAAGGTAATGAATCGCGGGTGAGATAGCGGGTATAGGAAATACCAGTGGCAATACTCCGGTTTTTCAAATAGTCAAATGAAGGCGTGATCCCTGCCTGGTAAAAATTCATATTCTCCCCATCATGAACAATATAACCTGTACCGGTTATTCCAAAACCTCCTCTATGATAAAATCCAAGCGTAGGCGAATAGTTTAGTTGCTTTGAAGTGCTGATGGAATAGTCGGTCTTACTGGAATAATTGTAATACCCTTTCCCAACGGATAAACTGACCAGTGAATAACTCCGGGGGGTGAGCAACGAATCCATAAAAGCATCAAAATCCCGGAATAAAAAATCATAATCCAGGCTGGTATCTATTGCAAAAAGGGAACTGTCCGTTTTGATCAAAACAGTATCTGC
>CAZLRY010000583.1:0-2084 GCA_964561675.1 uncultured Chitinophaga sp. | reverse complement strand
GGTTTCAGCAAATCAATCGGCACGGGGAATATCGTGGTGGAATTATTCTCCGTGGCAATTTCCCTTAATGTCTGCAGGTACCGCAGGGTTAATGCACTGGGTTGTTCGCCGAGAATCTTGGCGGCATCGGCCAGTCGTTGGGAGGCCTGGAATTCTCCTTCGGCAGCAATAACCTTGCTCCGGCGTTCTCGTTCCGCTTCGGCCTGTTTGGCCATGGCCCGTTGCATTTCCTGTGGCAGGTCAATCTGCTTGACTTCCACATTCGATACTTTCACGCCCCAGGGTTCTGTATTGGTATCAATGATCTGCTGCAACTTATGATTGATCTTATCCCGCTGTGACAACAGGTCATCCAGTTCGGATTGGCCCAATACACTACGCAAGGTTGTTTGAGAAATCTGCGATGTAGCCGCCAGAAAATTCTCGACCTGCACCACGGCTTTCTGTGGTTCCATGACCCTGAAATACACCACTGCATTTACTTTAATAGATACATTATCCTGGGTGATCACATCCTGAGGAGGTACATCCAGTACCACGGTCCGTAAACTGACTTTTACCATTCGGTCAACAAACGGTATCAACAGGATCAGTCCGGGGCCTTTTACTCCATCACCACTGATCAGCCGACCCAACCTGAAAATAACGCCCCGTTCATATTCCCGGAGAATACGGATGGCACTGGAAAATAAAATGATTACAAATAAAATAATACCGGCGATCATACCTTGGAATTGGTCCATAAAAATTTATTTAAGTGTGAGTAATAGATTCAACATATAATTTCAGTTTCCTGACTTCCGTAATACGTACCTTTTCACCAACGGCTACTGTTCCGGATATCGATTCACTGTTCCATAATTCCCCGTTTACTAAAA
Source organism: uncultured Chitinophaga sp. (assembly GCA_964561675.1). Lineage (GTDB taxonomy): Bacteria > Bacteroidota > Bacteroidia > Chitinophagales > Chitinophagaceae > JJ008. Next base: position 1,206 of record CAZLRY010000583.1, on the reverse strand, counting down.
CGATTCCGGTGGGAGAAAGCATTTCTGTTACTTCGCCTTTACGGCCAATCAAGGCAGATGGACCAGTCACATTTTCCCGTTTCTGTGCTTTTATTCCTTTTGCTATTATAAATAAGAAGAAAAAGGCGATGACGGCCGTAGCCCCGTATATAATGGTGCTGGATATACTTACCAGTTCGAGCAGAGAATCAGATTTTATCAGCATCATGGATCCGATCAAAAAGGAAATAACACCGCCGATGGCGAGTATGCCATAGCTGACCACTTTGATCTCTAATAGAAAAAGGATCAGGGCAAACAGGATTAATGCCAGTCCGGCCATATTGATCGGCAGGGTATGCATGGCATAGTAGGCCAGGATCAGACTGATGCCCCCGATCACCCCGGGCAGGATAGCACCTGGAATAAAGAGTTCGAACAGGATACCAAAAAAACCAAGCAGCAGTAAGATATACGCGATGTTTGGATCGCTGATCGTATGCAGAAACTGCTGAAAGAAATTCATCTTCACCGGTTCAATCACTGCCGTTTTAGTTTGCAGTGTTGCTTGTGTGCCGTTAAACAGCAAAATAGTTTTACCATCCACCTTGTTCAGCAGGTCCTGCACATTCACCGCAATCAGATCAATGGCGGAATCTTCAAGCGCTTCTGTTTCTGTATAGGAAAAACTTCGTCGGACCGCATTCTCCGCCCACTGTATATTACGGTTTCTTTTCTCCGCGATCGAACGGATAAATGCCGCCGCATCATTGGTCACTTTTTCCGACATAATGCTGTCCATCTGTCCCTGCAGCGTAACCGCGTGGGCGGCCCCGATATTGGTTCCCGGTGTCATGGCTGCAATATGTGCCGCCAACGTGATAAACACGCCAGCTGAACCAGCTTGTGAACCGGCCGGGGAAATGTAAACAATCACGGGCACCGGCGACTCGAGTATATAGCTGACGATATTGCGGGTTGATTTCAATAATCCGCCAGGCGTATTCAGTTCGATCAGCAGGCAAGCTGCTTTTTGTTGGGTTGCTTTTTCAATGCCTTCTTTAATAAAATCAACGGTAACGGGGTTAATAGCACCCTCCACTTTCATGGAAATCACTGTTTGTGCAACCAGTGAGCCAGAAAGAAAAAACAGGAAGAAACCATATAGTAGAAACTGTTTCATAACACCAGCCGGATCTGCAGCGGTCCGGTGGTTGAGTTGGTAGT
>CAZLRY010000582.1:0-2091 GCA_964561675.1 uncultured Chitinophaga sp. | reverse complement strand
TTTACGGCTGACCAGGTATACCCCTGAGAAGATCAGCAGACCCGCCATTATTTTCTCTGCAGTAAAAGCTTCGTTCAGAAACAGGGCTGCGATAATGGCGGCAAAGACCGGTTGTGTATAGATGTATGAACCGGTTATACCGGCCCCCAGGTGTTTAAGGCCAACAATATTAAACGTATAAGCGAGAAACGTTCCGCAAAAAACCACCATGCCCAGTGCCGCAAAATGAGTCCATTCAAAATCCGGCCAGCTCGTGGCCGCAAATTCAGTCCAGCCAAAAGGCAGGATCATAAAAAATCCGAAGGTGAAAACCCAGCGGATCACATGCAAGGGCGGATAAACCTGCATCAGGGGTTTTACAATGATGAAGTAGACGGTATACGCCATGGCATTTACCAATATAAACAGATCGCCGTTTAAACTGGCGGTACCATTCTTTTCTTTCGAGAGAATCAGCAGCAGGGCACCACCGATTCCCAATGCAAGCCCGAGCGCTTTCTGAATGGTGACTTTTTCTTTCAATACCCAGAAAGCGAAAACCGTGATCAGCAAAGGGGTGCAGAGCATGAGCAGCGAAGCATGGATGGTGGACGTAAGGGTCAGTCCTTTTACAAACAACATCTGGTTGATGGCCACTCCGCTGAGTCCGCAGGCAATAAAACGGGGAATATCTTTTCGCCGGATTGCTGCAGGTGTTTTTCCAAAGGCCCAGACCATCCAGAAAAGTAAAAGACTGATGCCCACCCGGAAAATATTCAGGCCATAAGCACCCACATGTGAAGGAGAAATATGTTTCACCAGGCTCAGGTTGAGCGCAAAAAAAAGGTTGGTGAATAAAACGGCGATATGGGCCTTGCTGGTGATTTTCAACGGGGCAAAGATAAAGAGAAACATCAGCGGAGTGATGTCAGTAAGCGACCTACTGCTGCACTCAATTCATTTTTTCCGGAAGAAGGAAAGGGCTGGAAGGAGAACCGGCTGGCTTTATCAAGTGCCTCAGTCAGTGAAAAAGAGGACTGCTCAGCTGTACTGGCCGTTTTCTGTTGCAGATGTAGCTGAGCAATATATTCCTGTTCGGTTTGTCCGGGTGTGGCTACCAGTATACTTTTTTTATTCAGCGCGGCCAGATCCATGAGGGTGCTGTAACCGCTCCGGCAGATGACCATACCTGCTTTATGCAGTTCTTCGTTGAGTACCTGCTGTGGCAGGTGATTATAAATCCGGATCATATTGGTGGAAGGCATCATCGATGTGTTTCCGGGTAAACCCCGCACCAGGGTAGCGGTTCCATTATAATGAACCAGTTCACTGATCAGTTTTTCTTCCAGGAGGGTACGTTGTGGTTCAGGTCCTGAAAGCAACAGCAGTAAATGTTGCGCTATTTCGGGCAGATTCAGTTTTTCAAATCGCGAAAGCGGGCCGATATAGGTTACAGGTATTGCGGGTTGCCGATCAGGATGGGATAAGTCACCGGCCAGTCCGGGCTGGGCCGCATGATCAGGTACCCAGCAGGCAGTGAAGCGTTGTATAAACCGGTAATTGATTTTCTGTAACCATCGTTCGGCTCTTTTGCTCCCGGGTACTTTGATGCAGAGCTGGTGAGTGATAAAAATGCATGGAATTTTTTTGTGATATAATCCATACCGGTTATCGCTGATGACCGCATCGATCCCGTGTCCGGCGACTTTTCTTTTTAACCACCGGCCTTCCTGCCAGATGCTGTTTATAATACGGGGCAGCTGTAAAAGCAGTTTAAAGAAAAGACCTCTTTTTGTTTTAGCATATTCCACCTGGTAGCCTGGTAAGTGTAACAGGGGGAGTTCGGGGAAAGCCTCGCTGAACAAGGCGGCCTGGGCTCCTTCCCCTGCAAGCCAGACATCAGCCCCCTGGGCCTGAAGTTCCCGGATCAGGGGAAAACAGCGGGTGGCGTGCCCGAGCCCCCAGTCCAACGGGGCCACGAGGATGCGGGGTTTTCCTTGTTTTTCAGGGTATTTGGCCTGATCAGGCTTATTATTTGGTGAAAAATGGATCAGCGGTATACTATTTTGTTCGTAAAATAGTTTTAATTTAGAACATTAAGTGTATGAAACA
>CAZLRY010000581.1:0-2092 GCA_964561675.1 uncultured Chitinophaga sp. | reverse complement strand
CCACTTCAAAATGGCTGACCATGGTTTCCTGTTCAGTGATCCATTCCAGCTGTTGAGTTTTGTATTTGCGGAAGGCCTTTGCATCGCCCCATTTCAGTGGCAATGTATTTGCAAAGACCACATTGGTTGTATTGGAAGCATCCGTGCCATTTATTGAAAAGCTGATCAGAGCCGTGGCAGGAGAGGCTTCGCTGGTCAGGACGGCAGTATAAGTGCCATCGTTATTGTCTGTTACTGTTCCCACGATACCAGCCGATGTGGTGATTACGACAGTACCACCTGACGTAGTCAGGTTATTTCCACTGGCATCCTTTAACCGGATCGTAATGGTGGTTGTACTGATACCGTTTGCAGTAATCAGAGACTGTGCCACGCTGATAGCCGAAGTGTTGGCACTGGCAGCCACGGGTACATAACCACAGATACTGATATTGGGTGTACCGGAACAGTTAAAGGTATTTACATTGGTATCGGTACCGGTATTGTCACCCATACTACCACCCACTTTATGGCCTACATAACAGAACTGGGCACTGCCTTCCCGAAGGTAAACGAGCGTGTGGCCACCAACTTCCACTGATACTGCTTTATCAGTACCGGACGTAAACCCACCCGGGAAGCCCGGGTCATACGTGTTTCCGTCTGTTGTTCTTCCCAACATCATACCGTCGTTTTCCCCCCAGGTATAAAGATTACCTGTGCTGGTTATTGCAGCAACTCCGGGATAAGACGCATCGTGTTCCTGAACAGAAATGTAACTGACATTGGAGAATTCAGTCGTGCTGTTAACTTTCGCCTTGCCCCAGCTTTTTTGTTCAGTAGTATTAAATGTGCCACATTGCTTTTTAGCATTGTCGCCCAATGCATACAAACTACCCAGGTTGCTGACCAGGTAAAATGTATTTTTTACAGAGCTTGAGCCTTTCACACCGCCGGTTACCCCGATCATTTTGGGAATATTGGACGAAGAAAATTCGGCCGGTAAGGTCATTAAAGTGGCATAATTCTTAGCAGAATAATTAGTTCCATTACCCAGGTATACAGAATTCCCCCAGGCATATACTTCTCCTGTTGAACAAAGAGCCATAATTGCACCATAAGTACTGTTGCTGACTTGTCCACGGACAGCTGTAACCCCTGACAGTACGGTACTGGCATCTTTTTTTACCTGGTGCCAGGTTGTGGTGGCGGCCGCGGCTCCATTACCCTGGATATTTGCACTGGATTGGGTTAATATCCAAACATAACCTCCAGTGGTCAGTAAGATCAGCGTCTGATAGGAAGCAGTCATTTGTAAAACATCCGCAGGTGCCACACCGCTTGGTAATTTAGTAGTGCCATCGCCTCCGGTTGCTGTGCCGATTTTTTGAAATGCGGCACTGCTGGTCAGACTATTGGCTACCACATAGCCTTCCGTGCCCCAGGCAAAGAGCCCCGTACTGGTCAGCAGAATGGCTTGTTCTTTACCACTACCACCTGCACCGCCAATGGTTGCTTTTAGTGGCGTTCCGGTCAGTGCCGGGAAGTTAGCAACAGTGATATTCACAGGAGTAAGCAGGTCGCCGGTTCCTGCATTATTCAGGTCCTGGCCCCATACTGCAAAAGTGCCGTCATTTTTTAAAGCAATAGACTGGTGATAGCCACTGACGACCTTGTCATATTTCTCATTGACATTGCATTGGGCATAAATCGTTGACGGAATACATAAGCATGTAAATATGCTTAATGTGAAAAGGATGGAAGCACTTTTCATAGTACGGGATTTAGGGTGGATGAACGGGCTTGTAATCGTTACGTTACAAAACTAACGACGTATTTATTCATTAACCTAAATTCCGAAGGGGATAAAGAGGGGTATTTTTTTAAAACAGGGGTTAACTTGTAGGGGGGAGTAGAGAATAGTCGGTAGTCGGTAGTCGGGAGTCGGGAGGCAACAGCCCTTTCTAAGTTGTTGATCTGACTACTAACTACTAACTGCTAACTACTATCTAGCCAGGTAGCCGGAATCCATCCAGAAACAGATTAACTTTCGTTTCCGGTAATTCTTTCAGACTATAGACAAATAAGAAGCCGATAAATTTTCCGTCGGTCC
>CAZLRY010000580.1:0-2101 GCA_964561675.1 uncultured Chitinophaga sp. | reverse complement strand
ACTGATCCACCAGCTCAATGCGGAAAAAAGGGTGGTACTGAGTGGCACGCCGGTCATGAACAATACTACTGACCTTTTCAGCCAGCTGCATTTTGTGCTACCCGGCATGTTTGGATCCCGTGAATTTTTCAAACGTGAATATGCGGACCCTATCGACTTGCAACGGGATGAGAAGAAAATTGCCGCCCTGAAAAAACTCACGGCGCCCTTTATTCTGCGACGGACCAAAGAACAGGTAGCCCGCGACCTTCCTCCAAAAACGGAAATTACCTTATGGTGCCAGATGGATCCCGAACAGCAAACTGCTTATAACGACATCCGGGATTCAGTGAAGGGTACGCTCAGTGAAATTATAAAAAAACAGGGCCTGCAAAAAAGCAAACTGCAGGTACTGGAAGGTATCCTGAAATTAAGGCAGCTTTGTAACTCCCCTGAACTAGTGGAAGACTATAAGAACAGTAATATCCCTTCGGTAAAGCTGAACAGCCTGATCAGCGAGCTGGAAAACAACCTGGCGGATCACAAAGTGCTGGTTTTTTCTCAGTTTACTTCTATGCTCGATATCCTGTCGGAAGAAATGAATAAACGCGGGTTATCTCACCTGATGCTGACCGGTGCCACGCCGCCCAAAGAACGGGACCGGCTTGTACAGTTGTTTAATCAGGATGCACACGAGAGCAGGATCTTCCTGCTGAGTTTAAAAGCAGGAAATGCCGGATTGAATCTGACGGCTGCGGATTATGTATTTCTGTTTGACCCCTGGTGGAATCATGCGGTGGAACAACAGGCCATTGACCGTACCCACCGCATTGGTCAGCAGAAAAGTGTATTTGCCTATAAAATGATCTGTCGTGATACCATTGAAGAGAAAATCATGCAGTTGCAGGACCGGAAAAAAAACCTGTCAAAAGAGCTGATACCGGAGGAAGAAGGGTTTGTAAAGGCCTTGTCCGAAGAAGATGTGCAGTTCTTGTTTGAATAGGCAAATAGAATTAGTTTCAAGAATAGTTATACCCAAACTTCGGTGATCCATTTGATTGCGGAGGTTACGGTCAAACATTTATTTCCACAGTTGTCTCAATATCGCTAAATTGTAAGACATTACTTTTAAACCACATATACTTTAAATATGCAATTGAATCAGGCCGTTCCCCCGAGTGGTGGAGAGTTAACAAAAGCCGTCCCGCATATTGTGGTTGAAATTATTGAATATGTAAACAATGCGGTGGTCAGCAAAACAATTTTGAAAAAATCAACCGGTAACGTAACCGCCATGTCTTTTGATACCGGCGAAGAACTCAGTGATAAAATTTCTCCTTTTGACAATTTCGTCCAGATCATTGATGGAGTGGCTGAACTCACGATCAACAAAGAAGTCCATCAGCTCAAACTGGGAAACGGAATAATCATACCGGCCCACGCGCAACACGCGTTTAATGCCAAAGAAAAATTCAAAATCATTTCGACAGTGATCAAGAGTGGTTACGAAGAGTAACCTGCATTTCCGTTTTCTTTTTTAGCCAGCGGGAAAATCACTTTTAAAACAAACATGCCGTCCTCCTCCGTTTGTAAGGTGGCTACCCCGTTAAATATTCCCGCCCGGCTCTGAATATTGGTGAATCCAATCGCTTCTTTGGCAGCAGTCAGATCGGCGGATTGACGATTATCCGAAATCCGGAGGATGAGCTTACTTCCTTTACTGTTTAAATCAATATGTACATCGTGTACTCCTGTGCAGGCGGAGATCTCCCGCATTTGTTCCTGGATGATCCGGAAAATCCCAAATTGAAAAGCCTCATCCAGTTCTTCCTGATTAAACCCGTTATGCGTAAACCGGGTATTTAACTGATGTAATGAAAGATTATTGATACAAAGTGTTTCCAGGTTCTGAAAGAGTCCCATCAGCTTAATGTTCGGCATCAGGATTTCTTCGGTAATATTCCGGATACCGGCAATTACCTGGTCGATCAGCGAGTTGGCTTTTTCCAGGTATTCATCATGTGACACCTGGTTTGAAATTGAAAGTTGTATATAGACTTTAGCAATGGCCAATACCTGATTCATGTCTTCATTCAGTTTATAACCGATGTCATGCCGCTCC
>CAZLRY010000579.1:0-2107 GCA_964561675.1 uncultured Chitinophaga sp. | reverse complement strand
TTGCCGGATATTGATTTTAAAGCGGTGGAGCTGGATGACGAAAAAGTAAACTGGCTCCTGCAAACCTATCCGGTGCTCGAAGGAAAAATCATTCACCAGAGTTTCCTCGATATTGATACACCTTACCAGGGACGATTTACTGTGGTCGGGAATTTCCCTTATAATATCTCCACACAGATCCTGTTCAAGCTGCTCGACTGGCGCGATCAGGTAGAATGCATGGTAGGTATGTTTCAGAAAGAAGTGGCCCAACGGGTAGCTGCCAAAGAAGGCAACAAAGTATACGGCGTACTGAGTGTATTGATACAGGCGTTCTTTGACGTAGAATATCTTTTTGATGTAAACGAACAATGCTTCAATCCGCCCCCCAAAGTTAAGAGCGGGGTGATCCGCCTGCTGCCACGGAAAACACCATTGGAACTGACCGATGAAAAGAAATTCTTCCTGCTGGTAAAAACCGCCTTTAACCAGCGACGCAAAACCCTCCGTAATGCGGTAAAAGGTCTCTTCGATGCAGCAATTCTCGAGGATGAACTGTTTAATAAAAGAGCAGAACAACTCAGCATTGAACAATTTGCCTCCCTTATTTGTAAAATGAGATGAAGAAAATAATAATAACCGGCCGGGCTCATCCCGTACTGAAAGATTCGCTGGAAAAACAAGGGTACGAAGTACTTGATATGCCTGATATAAGCGCTGGCGAACTGGGTGGCCTGATTGCAGATGCAGATGGATTGGTGGTCACTACAAGAATTCCGGTCAATAAGCAACTGCTGGATAAAGCTGTACGTTTAAAATGGATCGGCCGCCTTGGAAGCGGTATGGAACTGATCGATCAGTCCTACGCCGAATCCCGTGGTATCCAATGCATCAGCAGTCCGGAGGGCAACCGCAACGCAGTGGCTGAACATAATCTGGGTTTATTGCTCAACCTGCTGAACCGGTTGTCTATTGCCCAGGAAGAAGTGAAAAAAGGTCTTTGGAAAAGAGTGGAGAATACCGGCACGGAACTAAGTGGTAAAACCGTGGGTATCATTGGTTTTGGTAATACGGGCAGCAGTTTTGCCCGCTTACTCGAACCCTTCGGTGTCACCGTACTGGCCTTTGATAAATACAAGTATGGTTTTGGAAAAGGATATATCAAAGAAGCCAGTCTTGAACAAATAGCCCGTTATGCCGATGTAATCAGTCTGCATGTTCCACAAACACCGGAAACCACCGGCATGCTCAATGATGATTTTTTCCAGACCCTTCAACGTAAACCCGTACTACTCAATACATCCCGCGGGAAAGTGATCCTGATTGATGCCCTGATAAAGGCTCTGAAAGAAGAAAGGATCAGCGGTGCCGGCCTTGATGTATTGCCCAATGAAAAGCTGTCGACCTATACTGAAAAAGAGCAGGAAGAACTGAACTGGCTGCTGGCAAGACCCGATGTGATCATCACCCCGCATATTGCCGGCTACAGCGAAGAAGCCAATTATAAGATGGCAGCCGTACTGCTCGAAAAACTTGGAATCAGGATATCCTGAAATTTCGTAAATTCAGGGAGTATTTTAAACCTTTAAACCGGCCGTTATGCGCCAATGGATCACAGCCATAGCAGGACTTTTGTTCATCGGAGGATTATTTTCCTCTTGTTCCAAAAACCTGGAAGACCGCATGACCGGTACCTGGAAACTGGAAGAAGCATCCCGCAGATTGTCAACCGGGACCTCTCCTTTCCGAACTGGCTATGAAGATGGTCTGTTTAAGCTCGATGATAACGGACTGGCAACCTATATCGAAGGAAGCGATACACTCACCGGTTACTGGAGAGCTGGTAAACATAACAAAGGGATTTATAATAATAGTGAGGGCTCCTGGCAGGCCAGGGATATGCGTTATCTCCTGATCAGTGTTTCCAATACCAATATTCACCGCACACTCGAATGGAAATTCGATGATATTGATTTTCACAGCCATAACAAGGGCTTACGGGCCGAACAATACACACTGGGCTTTGACCGGATTTATGAGTTCAAAAAGCGCTGATTGTTAAAATTCTAGACGCAAATTTCCCGGTTTAAAAACTTTTTCTACCTTTATACCTGAAATGCAACGCTTC
>CAZLRY010000578.1:0-2111 GCA_964561675.1 uncultured Chitinophaga sp. | reverse complement strand
AATATTAATAAAACAGATTTCGGTCTGACCTATGCGCCGGAGTTGAAGATTGACGTATTTTCTGATAATAATAAAAACAGTGAAAGCAATACCGTGCTGAATGCGCCATTGCAAAAGACCATTGGTAAGAACTTTGCGGTGAATCTCGGAATCACTTTTGATCTGACCCGTTATTCCCCGGATAATAAGTCGGCCGTTAATAATACCATGTATTTTATTTCTCCTTCGGTATTGTATAAATCCGCCCAGTTCAATGTGCAGGCTGGTATACGTCCGACCTGGGATAATGGCAAGTTCAAAATGTTCCCCAATATCCTGGCCGATATCAGTACGGAAGACAAACGATTTACATTTCATGCGGGCTGGACCGGTTATGTGCGTAAGACCACCTATCAATACCTCGCGGCGCAGAATCCCTGGCTCTGGATTCCGGGTGAATTAAAGAATACGTGGATTGAGGAACGCTTTGCCGGATTTAAGGGCACGGTGGGGGATCATTTCAGTTATGCGGCAAAAGTGGGCTTTAACCGGTTGAAAAACCAGCCGCTCTTTATCAATGATACTTCAGCCGCCGGAGATGGCAAATCCTTTAAAGTGGTGTATGAAGATAAAATGGATGTCCTCAACCTGGGCTGGGAGCTTGGCTACAATGTAGGGGAGAAGTTTTCCCTGATCGGAGGATTGCAGTTCAACCAGTTTACAGGCCTGCAGACACAGGACAAGGCCTGGGGGATGATTCCCCTGGAATTGAAAGCAGCTGCCCGTATGCAGGTGATCAAGGATCTGTGGCTGAAAACTGACCTGTTTGCCTGGAGAGGCCCCCGGTACATGATGAAAAACGGCAATGATGACCGGTTGAAAGGCGCGGTAGACCTGAATGCAGGGCTGGAATTTAAAATCACGAAAAACATCAATATCTGGACCCAGTTCAATAATCTTTTCAACAAGGAATACCAGCGCTGGAATCAATACCCGGTTTATGGGTTCAACTTTGTGGGCGGAGTCGTATTTTCGTTCGACCAAAAGAACTGATGATGTACGAGTCGCTCTATCAATATTTCCTGCAGTATAAACAATTGTCCGTGCCTGGAATAGGCACTTTCTTCCTGGACCGTACACCTGCTACGGTGAATTTTCCGGATAAAAGGATGGATCCACCCGTCTATGCGGTGCGTTTAGATGCATCGGGGTTAACCCCTTCGCGTAGTTTTTTTAGCTGGCTGGGTGCTGCCCTGCAGGTATCTGAGCGTGATGCCGTCATCCGGTTCAATGATTTTGCGTTTGACTTAAAAAAATCGATTCTGTCAGGAGCCCGGATCAACTGGAAAGGTATGGGTCAGCTAAGCAAAGGACTTGCGGGCGAAATAAAGTTTTTACCTGCAGACCTGTTTCAACCGGAAGCGCCAGTGGGGGCGGAGAAACTGATCCGGGAAAAGGCGGACCATATGGTTCGGGTTGGCGAGGAGGAGCGTACCTCCGAGGAGATGACGGCTTTCTTAAATAAAACCGAAGAGAAAAAAAATTACTGGTGGGCCTGGGCTTTGATGCTGGGCCTGTTAGCCGTAATGTATATTGGCTGGTATTTGTCGGAGAACGGTGTCGGAATGTCTGCTATATCCAACCCGGGAAAGCTTCATCCACAGGCTGGTGGTATTAATTACCGGATATTGCCTTAGGTTTTCTCTTTCATTTAAGTAAATTGATTTTACTTTGCTGCTTTCTGTTATGAAAGAGATGATTCATTATACCCAATGCCCGGTTTGCGGCGCTGATTCTTTTCAACCGGTGCTTAATGCAAAAGACTATACTGTAAGCGCGGAAGAATTTTCCATCTGTGAGTGTTCGGTCTGCACGGCCCGTTTCACGCAAGACATTCCAACCGCTGCGGGGATAGCTCCATATTATAAATCGGAGAATTATATTTCCCATACCAATACCTCCAAAGGACTGATCAACGGTCTTTATCAGTGGGTTCGCAAGAGAACCCTGAAACAGAAACGGAGGCTGGTGCAGCAGGAGACGGGTGTCACGAAAGGTGCTATACTGGACCTCGGTAGCGGTACCGGCGCTTTTGCCGGGGAAATGAAGAACAGCGGCTGGGCGGTAACGGC
>CAZLRY010000577.1:0-2112 GCA_964561675.1 uncultured Chitinophaga sp. | reverse complement strand
ACTGGATTTCTGTTCCGGTTTTGGAACGATGCGTTCTTTTGTGGACAGGAACGTGATCACAAGCATAATTGTTCCAATGATAGCCAACCAGGTCATTACTTCTTTCATTCCTGCGGCTTTACTGCCATGACCCACATGTTCAATGATAGGCAACATGAATACCTGTACAAAAAACTGGGCGAACATCACAGCCACGAAACGGTAGGCCGACATACTGTTGCGTTCTTTCATATCCCCGGTGATCACGCCGCTGAGGGCGGAGTAGGGGAGGTTATTCGCTGCATATAATAAAAGTAACAAGGTATACGTGATCACTGCATAAATCACTTTGGATTGATATTTCTCATAATCGGGTTGTGAGAAAGCCAGGAAGGCGACCACGCCCAATGGTACAGCAGTCCAGAGAATCCAGGGTCTGAATTTACCCCAGCGGGAAACAGTTCTGTCTGCCAGTGCCCCGATAATCGGATTGAACCCGAATGCGGCAATCAATCCGACAGTCAGCATAATCGCGGAAGCATCCGTGGTATCCAATTTACAGATATCCGTATAGTAATAGGCCAGGTAGGTCATCAGGGTCTGGAAAACAAGGTTGGCGGCGAGGTCGCCTAAACTGTAACCGATTTTTTCGCGGACCGATAATTTTTGTGATGTAGTTGACATGATGTTGGCAGCGGTTTCGTTAGAATGATTTTTTATCTTTTACTGGGTTGGCTTTGGTCTCAATTACTTTATAAAAAGCATCTTTGGGTTTATTGTTTCGGTCAAACAACAGCGGGTAATTGGTCCGTCCACGGATCGGCCAACCGTTCAGCCAGGATTGCCCGTCATTTACGCCCCAGAAAGTGATTCGGGCAATGTCTTTCCGGTATTTCAGGAAAAGGCGGAACAGGTCAGCATAACTTTGTGCCTGCTTTGCACTTACTGAATCCGGTAATCCGGCTGCGTACGGATTCATTTTAGCAGAATATTCAGCTTTCATATTCACATCGGCAGCATCATTGTCCCATGGATTCGGTAACACCCCGAGATCCAGTTCTGTAAAGTGCACTTTAATCCCCAGTGCAGCAAACTCTTTTATACTCTCTTCGATTTCTTTCATGGGCACATTATAAGAGCGCCAGTGTCCCTGTATACCAACTCCGTCGATCCGAACCCCGGCCGCCTGAATTTTTTTAATGATGGCAATGGCTCCGGCTCTTTTCTTTGGTTGCTCAATATTATAATCATTATAATACAATTCCGTATTCGGGGCCGCTTTCTGTGCCAGCCGGAATGCTTCAACTATATAATCCTCACCCAGTTTGTTCAGGAAGACGGATTTGCGCAACGTGCCGTCTTCGTTGAGTGCCTCATTTACCACATCCCAGGATTTCAATTTTCCATCGTACCGGGAAGCAATGGTGGTAATATGATTGGTAAAGAAATTCCGGAATGAATCCACACGCTGAATTTTCTGAATAAAGGGTGACAATTGGCTGTGCCAGATCAGGGTATGTCCATATACAGGGCTGTTGTATTTCTTGCCAAGCTCCACCAGTTTGTCGGCCAGTGTAAAATCATAACGGTCCCATTCCGGGTGTATAATCTCACATTTCATAATATTCTCGGGAGTGAGCCCGTTAAAATGGGTGCGGAGAAGTGCTGCAGAGCCGGAATCCCGTTCATTGATCTGGCCGGTATTTACAGCCGCACCAATCACGAAATCATTCTTAAATGCATCCTTCAATGTAATACTATCGGAAGCATTCGTCGTCTTTTTACCGGATGCACAACCGGTTGTAATAATACCTGAGACAACTATCAACAGGACTAATGTAATTGGTTTCATGGTTATTTATTTACAATTTTATTGATTGTTTCTTCCGGTCCTAGATAACTGGGTAATAGTCCTCCAAAATCCAGCACCAACTTTTGCAGCACCAAACCACTGTTCACCAACCAGTATTTCAGGGTGTGTTTTCCAGCCTGCTTAATTTGGTGGGAAGATGTTTTAATAATGATATTATCACCCACCCATTTATAATTGATCCCGCCTTCTGTAGTTCTTTCATCATTATTGATGCTGATGATCCGGGGTGCTTCTCCATCTACGGAAATGGCATATTGCAG
>CAZLRY010000576.1:0-2113 GCA_964561675.1 uncultured Chitinophaga sp. | reverse complement strand
GGACTGACTCCACATTGATTCAAAATACTGGTTATAGTATCCAGTTCTTCCCGGATCTCGTTTCTGCCCTGGTAAGGAATGGCGATATACGCTTTCATGACTGATTTATTTATCCAGTTTCTCCGCCGGACCAAAGAACAGGAATTCGAGTTTGAGTTTAGGCGCTTCATTCGTTCCCTCAAACCGGGCATCCACCTGCACCTGTTGTTTGCCGGCTGTGCAGTGAAGCAAGGATGCATTTACGGGAATCTTCCTGACTATTTGCCAATGGTTGTCATAGAGTACAGCTTCGGCACCCTCCGTATATTTCAGTGTTTGTCCTTTCTCTAAAGTGCCGGGAATTTCCAGTGTTTTTGCCCCATTGAGTTCAATCCGGATACCTGAAACGGATTCATCCACAGCGGTGATAATAAAGTGAAGGGGTTGATCCCCGGCTTTGTTTTCAATGACGTATGTACTATAAGCCGGCTGACCTGGTTGAAGTATTTTTTTTGTATGCGTAAATTTATAAGAGTAGACAGGAGTAATCCATAATGCGCCAGTCCCGGATTTTTTGAGTTTGAATTCATTTTCCAACGGTTTCATCCGCTCCATCAATGCGGCGGAGAACTTTCCTTCCAGCCTGGCATTCTCCCAGGTATTCAGGATAGAGAAAATCTCGTCACTGGCTCCATTCTGTCTTACTGTATTCAAGTCCGTTACGAACGCAAAGCCCGCATTGTAAGAAGCTGACCTTGCCATCAGCCATTCGATATCTTCCACTGTAGTGGAGGCCGTCATCCTAAACCAGCCCAGCATACCGGGCATCAGGTTGCGTTTATAATATTTCTGATTAAATAACCGATACTCCGTCTGGCTTTCCCGGAAACCCGCATACCAGGGCTCACCCCAGTTCATCCGCGAATAAATATGCCAGAAATAATGACCGGAACGACTGGCCCCGAGTAAAAAATGATTTTTGATTGCCGGTTGCAGACTGTCCAGCCAGGCCTGGGCAAATTGCGCTTCCCCATAATTACCATAGCCGGAAGAGTGATTGCCTTCCAGTCCGTCAAAATCAAGCATTCTTACTCCCGTGTAGTTCATAAAGGAGGCGATCTTCCGGGCGATCTCCTGGTTCAGCGCGGCATTCCCCAGGAATACTTTATAACCATGATCGGCCAGCTTGGCAATCGTTTCGTTTTTTGGATGCGCTGAAGCCATTGTACCGAATGCACCCCGTACACAGTCCTTCAGTTTCCAGGGTGCTTTATCCGTAACTGTGCTGTACCGGATAATCTCATTACCGATGACTACACTATGCAGGTTGTCATTCTTATGCTGATTAAAAAAGAGCGGATCGGCAATTTCAATGCTGGTATCTGCAGCACTGATCGCTTGCAGGATCGTTGTACTACCGGCCTTTGCCAGCCGTTTGTCTGGTACAGGTGTTACATACGCATCATTGGTCGTTATGAAGTTGGAAAGTACATGGGTGCCGGTATAAATACCTGCCTGTGCTGCCTGCTGTACACATTTTTTCATGCCATCCCATCCGTGGGGAAATTGTTCCGGGATTAAATTAAAATGACCCCAGTCGCTGAATGGATGGCCATGGTAGAGATAATGCAATCCGGATTTTTTTACTACATCAATACAACTGTCCATATTGCTTTCGGTAAAATCCATGATCAGGTATGAGGAATTGATTACGGATGATTTTTTTATCCATTGGCCATTGATCGTGGGATGAGGGAGACCTTCGCTGAGTTCAATTTCCTCAATCCGGTCCAGCGTATTAGCGGTGGGGCAACCAAACAAGGCAATTTTCGATCCTTTGATACCTCCATCTTTTAAAGCCGGGGAGGTGTAAGCATCATAGCCCCAGTTGGAGATTACCCTGTCTTTATTCCGGTTGCGGGTATAGGCCTGCAGCGAACTGCCGTACCAGGTGGGTCGGGCGGCTTCCACGGAATAGAGCACAAATTTCTCCGGCTTTTTAAAATTTTCATAGCCGGGTTGGGAAAGAGCATCCAGTTGCGGCAGGTGATCATTGTCGTTCCAGGGAAAACCGCCCAGGGTCTTCAGGTTCAATGCCTGCAGTCCCAACGTAAATGTATCGTTCTGAGCAATA
>CAZLRY010000575.1:0-2124 GCA_964561675.1 uncultured Chitinophaga sp. | reverse complement strand
GTTCATGACGAAACGCCCACAAATATTTTTCACAGCTTCCACCAGTTCCTCATTACTGAGCATATCCGTTGTGGTAGCCATCAAGGTAGCCGTGAGCTGGCCTTCGAGGTGCAGGGTCACTTCCAGCATTTCCGCTGCATCGGCGCAACGCACCACCAGTGAGTAAGGACCAAATACTTCTTTATGTAAAAGCGGATTGGCTAAAAATGTTTTGCCATCCACCGTTGCTACGGTAGGTAAACCGGTGCAACGGTCTTCTCCGGATTGAGCAGATTCAGCCACTAAATGGACATTTTCCTGCATCAGGGCTTCTTCGCGTTTATTGGCAAAATTATCCGCAATTCCCTGGTGCAGCATCATGCCGGGCATAGTCTGCTGGATCGCTTTTCCCAGGTCATGAATGAATTGTTGCAGATCAGTGCCATCAATTCCAATGATAAGACCCGGATTAGTACAAAATTGACCTACACCTAATGTGATGGAACCGGCACACTGAGTTGCCACTTCACCAGCTGCGGCTGCTAATTTTTCCGGCAAAAGAAAAACCGGATTTACACTCCCCATTTCCGCAAAAACAGGGATAGGTTCCGGCCGTTGATTGGCCCAATCGAAAAGTTGTTTACCTCCTGCATAGGAGCCGGTAAAACCAACCGCTTTGCAATTAGTATGCGTCACCAATGCTTTCCCTACTTCAAAAGACATCCCGGTAACATGCGCAAATATACCAGCAGGCATTCCGGTTTTTTCGGCTGCACGAAATATTGCTTGGGCAGCCAAATGAGAAGTTTGCGGATGGGCCGGGTGAGCTTTCACAATCACCGGACAACCCGCGGCAAAAGCAGTAGCCGTGTCTCCGCCAGCAGTAGAGTAAGCAAAAGGAAAATTACTGGCTCCGAAAACCACTACCGGACCAATGGGTACAAGCATCTTACGGATATCCGGTTTAGGCGGTGTCTTACCCGGATTGGCATGATCAATTCTGGCTTCCAGCCAATCTCCACGTTCACAGGCGTCCGCATAACTTTCGAGCTGATAGATCGTGCGACCTCGCTCTCCTCTCAACCGGGCTTCCGGCAGATTGGTTTCCTGCATGGCTGTCTGAATCAGTTCATCACCGGCCGACTCGAGCTCCTTTGCAATCGCACGCATGAATCCGGCCCGTTGCTTAAGGGATAACTTCCGGTAAACATGAAAAGCTTTCCAGGAAGCGGACATTATTTCGTTGATCTCTTGTATGGATGTGTCGGTTGGCATGATTTAATTATTAGTCGATAAAGAAAAGCGAGAAGCAAGAAGCTAGAAGCAAGAAGGGAACAGCCCCTCCTAAGAGACTTCTGATTACTTAACCAATTCTACCTCTATAGGATTTTTTACTTTTTACTTATATAGCCGGTCTCGTAGCAATCCCCTGCTTTATAATCCCCAGCACCCGTTCCCTTTCTTCTCCTTCCAGCACCAGTCTTGGTGCCCGTACATATTCATTACTGATGCCGGTCTGGGTGGCGGCCAGTTTAATGTATTGCACCAGTTTGGGATGGATATCCAGCTCAAGCAAAGGCATAAACCAACGATAGATCACGGCAGCTTCCGCAATCTTACCCGCTTTTACCAGGTTATAGATGGCCATGGTTTCTTTGGGGAAGGCACAGACTAATCCGGCTACCAACCCATCTGCTTCCAGACAAAGCTCTTCCATCGCCAGGGTATCCACGCCGCAGAGAATTTTAAACCGATCGCCGAAACGATTCTTCATACGGATCAGGTTGGTTACATCTCTTGAGCTTTCTTTAAGTGCGGTGATATTCTCACATTCAATTAACTGATCAAATAAAGCGGGATGTGCATCGATCTTATAATCCACCGGATTATTATAAATCATGATGGGAAGCCGGGTGGAACGGGCTACTGTTTTAAAATAAGTGACGGTTTCCCGGTCATCGGATTTATACCGCATTGGGGGCAACAACATCAGTCCGTCGGCACCCCAGTTTTCTGCATTGGCCGCCTGCTCGATCGCATCCTTTGTGGTACTTTCTGCAATATTCAGGATCACGGGGATCTTTCCCTTCACATAATCCAATGCATATTTTACAAGTTGTTCCTTTTCGGCCACAGTAATGGTAC
>CAZLRY010000574.1:0-2124 GCA_964561675.1 uncultured Chitinophaga sp. | reverse complement strand
GTTGCCGTACTATTCTTCCTGTTGTCTTTGGGTACACTGGCACAGGCCCAGCAGCCCGCCAGTAAACCAATTAAGCTGGAAGAGTTATTGATACTGGCTGATCAACAGAATATTTCAGTACAGGCATTGCAGAAAGAAACAGCTTACTGGAAACAATTGCAGGTATCCGTGGCTGACCAGGGAAGAACCGTACTGAATGCTGAATATGGAAAAATCAATAGTATCAACAATGATTCACGATTTTCCCTGAACCAGTCTTTTACGCTACCGGTGGTATACAAACGGCAACGGGCCTTTTACAGTGCCGGCGAACAATCCCAACAGGCCCTTGTACAATGGAAGCAACAGGAATTGCACCGGGAAATAAAAATGCTGTTTTGGTCGATGACGGATCTGTTAGGCCGTAAACAATTACTGCAACAACTGGATTCTGTCTACAGCCGGGTATTGCAGGCGGCAACGCTTCGGTTAAAAGCCGGGGAAACCAACCAACTGGAAAAAACCAGTGCCGAGGCCCAGGTGGCCCAGTTGAAAATGCAATTGACGCAGGTACAATCCGATTTGCTGATTGACCAGCAGCAACTGCAATGGCTACTGAACAGTAACGAGTTCTACCTGCCGGATCCGGTCTTTGTCAACTATAAGGAAATGGAATGGACGGACACCAGCAGTATATCTACCCATCCCTTGGTAAAATACCGGGAGGGCCAGGTGAAAATGGCTACGGCACAGACCGATATGGAAAAGAACAAACTGGTGCCAGATCTGTCTGCAGGATATAACAATATGTCCATTGTCGGATATCAGTCCCCTGATGGGGTTACCCAAAAATACTATGGCCCGGGTCAGCGTTTTGGTACGGTGAATATAACCATGGGCGTACCGCTGTTTACCAAAGCAGCCCGCAATAAAGTAAAAGCGGCTAAACTGAGTGAAGAAGCCGCACAACTGAATGTGAAAGCCGCGGATCAGCAATTAAAGATGCAGTTACTGCAATACCAGGAAGCGTTTAAAAAGCAACAGCAACTGGTACAATACTACAATAATGAAGGACTGGCACAGTCAGCACTGATCATTCGTCATGCCGGATTGAACTTTGAGAAAGGGCAGATCAGCTATCTCGAATGGACAATGCTGATGAATAACGCAACGGGTATCCAACTGGCCAGGCTGGATGCACTGGCTCAATTAAACAGGATCCGTACAGAAATTGAATACTTAACCGGTAAATAAAATTAAAATGAACCGAATTAACATTTATATATTGGCCATGCTGTTTACAGCAGCCTGTTCCTCCAAGAAACAGGCGGCCACGGAAGATAAAGAAGCGGTATTGGCTGACCAGGTACAATTGACCGATGTACAACTTAAAAATGCGGGTATCGAAACCGGCAAAGCGATCCGCCAGCCGTTGAATACAGTACTCAAAGTAAATGGACATGTGGATGTTCCGCCGCAGAATATTGTTTCCATCAGCTTTCCCATGGGAGGTTATCTGCGCTCCACTAAATTGTTGCCGGGTATGCATATCAGCCGGGGTGAAGTGATTGCGGTTATTGAAGATCAGTCCCTGGTACAATTGCAGCAGGATTACCTGGTGACCAAAGCGCGATTGCAGTTTCTGCAGCAGGAATATGAACGGCAGAAGATGCTGAATGAAAACAATGTGAATGCTGCGAAAACATTCCAGCAGGCTGAATCGGAATATCTCTCCCAGAAAGTTTTGCTTAAAGGGTACAGTGAAAAGCTGTTCCTGATCGGTATCAACCCGGCCGGGCTTTCTGAAAACAGCATTTCCAGGAGTGTTTCGGTGCATTCCCCGATCAATGGGTTTGTGTCAAAAGTGAATGTGAATATTGGAAAATATGTTACGGCCACGGATGTATTATTTGAACTGATCAATCCGGATGACATGCATGCTGCACTAACCGTATTTGAAAAAGACCTGAATAAAGTGAGTCCCGGGCAAAAAGTAAAAGTCTCTTTCGTGGATGATCCCGCTACCACCTACGATTGTGAAGTGATCCTGGTAACCCGGAATGTGGATGAGAACCGGGGTGCCCTGGTACATTGTCACTTTGAAACCCAACCGAAGAACCTGCTGCCGGGGATGTTTTTGAATGC
>CAZLRY010000573.1:0-2127 GCA_964561675.1 uncultured Chitinophaga sp. | reverse complement strand
GTAAATTAATTACTGCTTCGGTCCCTGTCCCGGCTTACAGCCATGGGCCACCGGGAGTATCCGCTTTCCCCTTATTTATTCGTTTTGGCGTATTTCGTATTTAATGAAGAATTATCAAGTTTCTATGGCCGGTATGGACCGCCATGCACCTGATTCATTCATTCATCAAATACATCATCATGAAAATTATCATACTGCTTGTATTGTTCTTTCTGCTGTTTTTCAGCAGAAAAGATATACAGGCGCAAACAAGTTCTGTAATAACAATTACCCTGAAAGTATCCGGCAACTGTGAAATGTGTAAAGAGCGGATAGAAGCGGCCGCCAAAGGGAAAGGAGTAAAAGAAGTCAGCTGGGATGCGGAAACCAAACTGCTGACCCTGACCTATGATACGCTGCTTACCCGTATTGAAAAAGTACATATCCGGATTGCTGACGCCGGCCATGATACTGAGCTGAAAAAAGCTAAAAACGATACATATAAAGCATTACCTGAATGCTGTCTATACCGGGACCATAGTGAATCAATGACTACTGATTCGGGTAATTCCCTGACTTCCTTGGTACGCGGTGTGGTATTGGAAGAGGATGATCGGGGAAATTTCAGGCCATTGCCCCGGGCCAGTATTTCCTGGCTGGGAACCGGTGCAGGTACACTGACAGATAGTACCGGTGTGTTTAAAATAAGTGTTACCCAGGAAACCGACCGGCTGGTGATCAGTTACACCGGTTTTCGGCCAGATACCATTGCTGTACAGCCGGCCACGGACCTGAAAATTATTCTGGCCAGTAACCAGCAGTTGGGGGAAGTTACCCTGAATTCAAAATTAAGATCTACCTATATCTCTTCCCTGAGTACGATCCGTACGCAGGTCATGACGGAAAAAGAACTGTTCAAAGCAGCCTGCTGTAATCTCAGTGAAAGTTTTGAAACCAATCCTTCCGTTGATGTGTCGTATAATGATGCGGTAACGGGCAGTAAACAGATTCAACTGCTTGGCTTAAGCGGCAATTATACCCAACTTACTGTCGAGAATCTGCCAGGACCGCGGGGACTGGCCACGGCCCTTGGACTCAACAGCATTCCGGGTCCATGGGTGGAGTCGATTCAGCTGAATAAGGGAGTGGGTTCAGTAGTGAATGGCTATGAAAGTATTGCCGGGCAAATCAATATTGAATTAAAAAAACCGGAGAAAGCGGAACAGCTCTACGCCAACGTTTACCTGAATAATATGGGCAAGTCCGATATCAACCTGAACCTCTCCCGGAAGTTTGGAAAGAAATGGAGTACCGCCCTGTTATTGCATGATGATTTCCTGTATAATAAAGTGGACTTTAATAAAGATGGATTTCGCGACCTGCCCACCGGTAATTTGTTCTCCGTGCTGAACCGCTGGAAATTTGAGAATGGCAAAGGCTTCATGGCTCAGTTTGGGGTGAAGTTGATGACTGATGAAAAAACAGGAGGGGAGACCGACTTTGATCCGGCAAAGGATAAACTGACCACTAACCATTATGGATTGGGCATCAGTACCCGGCGATATGAGGCTTTTTCAAAAACAGGGTATGTTTTTCCAGGTAAAAAATATAAGAGCATCGGGTTGCAACTGATGGCTTTTTCGCATGAGCAGGATTCCTATTTTGGGACGCAGACTTACCTGGCCGCGCAACAGAGTTTTTATGCCAACCTGATTTATCAATCCATTATTGGAAACACCAATCATAAGTTCCGGACCGGCCTCAGCTGGACAGCGGACCGATATGATGAAACGATCAGAAACATAACTTATAAGCGGACTGAACGGGTGTCGGGAGGATTTTTTGAGTATACTTTTACCCCGAATCCTAAACTGGGCATAGTGGCGGGAATCAGAAGTGATCATAATAATCTGTATGGATGGTTTCTGACCCCGCGTTTGCATCTGCGGTATGAACCGGTTAAAGGAACCAGTATACGGATCAGTGCCGGGCGTGGTCAACGTACAGCGAATATTTTTGCCGAGAACAACAGCGTACTGGTCAGTGCAAGGACAATAGTAATGCCGGCCCTCAGCACGAATGCTTATGGATTAAATCCGGAAGTGGCCTGGAACAAAGGCATCAGTGTGGATCAGCAATTCCGTTTGT
>CAZLRY010000572.1:0-2141 GCA_964561675.1 uncultured Chitinophaga sp. | reverse complement strand
GTAATTGTATTTTTTGCGCACCGGAATCCATCACCGTGGTGGTTTCGAGATAGAATTTATCTTTCTGTACCACTAAAGTGATACAACCCGCTACCGGATCACTGGTGAATGAGGTTGATGCTGCATTTACCTGCTTGGCCAGAATCGAAAGAATCGGTTCATATACATCCGGGTTTTCGGATTGAATATGCAGTTTAATGGTTTCCTTTGGCTTCAACTGGGCTTTCACACGGGCATCCCGGATGGTGGAAATAACTTCTTTTAGCAAGGCTGCAGATTCCAGTATACGTTTCTCCGGTTGGTTCGCATCCGGATTTTGTTTTACTGTGAGATCATCCGTTCTGTCCTTTAACTGATGATAAATTTCTTCAGTAATAAATGGCATGAAAGGATGCAGTAACTGCATGAGCTCTTCGAAAAAACCTACTGTTTTTTCATATACATACGGGCTGATTGGTTCTGATTGGGCGGGCTTGTCCTCCGAAGCTTTAGCGTAGGAGGGCTTAACCCACTCCAGGTACCAGGAGCAGAAATCGTCCCAGATCAGGGAGTAAATGGTTTTCAGCGATTCGCTCAGCCGGAAATCCGCAAATTGCTCATCAAGCAGAGCTCGCACTTCTTTCAACCGATTGTCAAACCAATCAATGGCGAAATGCTGTTCTTTCGGACTTTCGGACTTCCTGACTTCTTGTCTTCCCTCCCACATTTTCACTAGCTTCAGGGCGTTCCACATTTTATTAATGAAAAAACGGCCCTGCTCATTTCCGGAAGGATCCCACATCAGGTC
The DNA here is from genome assembly GCA_964561675.1 of uncultured Chitinophaga sp. Taxonomy (GTDB): domain Bacteria; phylum Bacteroidota; class Bacteroidia; order Chitinophagales; family Chitinophagaceae; genus JJ008. The sequence goes on along the minus strand of CAZLRY010000572.1, from coordinate 1,354 downwards.
GTTGCCGGCGGGGGAAGTGATCATGATGCCAAAGCGCACTGCATCGGCACCGTCTTTTTCAATCATTTCCAGCAGGTCGGGACTATTCCCTAATTGCTTGCTCATTTTTCGACCTAGTTTATCCCGAACCATTCCGGTAAAATAAACATCCTTAAAGGGTATTTCTTTTTTGTATTCGTATCCGGCCATGATCATACGGGCTACCCAGAAGAATATAATATCCTGTCCGGTAACTAAGGTCGTGGTCGGATAATAATATTCAATGTCTTTGTTCCCCGGGTTACTGATGCCTTTGAATACTTCCATTGGCCAGAGCCAGGAGGAAAACCAGGTGTCCAGGCAGTCTTCGTCCTGTCGCAAAGAAAGTTTCGAGCTATGAGTGGCGATTGACGAGTTTTCGCTCGTAACTCGTTGCTCATTACTCATTGCTTGTTGTTGAGCTTCTTCTTCTGTAGCCGCCACATACACATTCCCGGCTTCATCATACCAGGCAGGAATCTGCTGTCCCCACCAAAGCTGGCGGCTGATACACCAGTCCTTGATATTATTCAGCCAATGGCTGTAGGTGTTTCTTGTCTTTTCCGGATGAAAGCTGATCTTATCATTCATTACGGCAGATAAGGTTTCCGGATTACGGCTAAGAAATTCCTGCATATTCATAAACCATTGCAGGCTTAATCTGGATTCGATAATGGCTCCTGTTCGTTCACTGGTACCCACCTGTCCTTTATAAGCTTCTGTTTTCTCCAACAGGCCCAGTTGCCCGATATCTTCAGCGATTTTTTTTCTCAGCTCAAAACGGTCTGTTCCAGTATAGGAAAGTATGAGCGGGGATGGATGATCATCGGCCAGTTCTTCTGCCGTGAATCGGCCTTCTTCATCCAGCGTATTCAGTGCTTTCAGGCCATGTTTTTTCCCGAGTTCATTGTCATTTTTGTCATGGGCCGGCGTGATCTTAAGCGCCCCTGTTCCAAATTCAGCATCCACATATTCGTCGGCGATAACGGGTATTTTCCGGTTGATAATGGGTACGATAACTTGTTTTCCGATCCAGGATGAATAACGTTCGTCGGCCGGATTCACACAAATGGCAACATCGCCGAGTATGGTCTCCGGTCTTGTGGTGGCTACTGTTATAAATCGGTTGGCATCATCGGCTAACGGGTATTTTACATAATAAAGACGTGAGTCAATCTCTTTAAAAATGACCTCTTCATCACTCAATGCTGTTTTACTGACAGGATCCCAATTTACCATTCTCAGTCCGCGGTAAATAATTCCCTTTTTGTACAGGTCCACAAATACACTGATCACTGATTGGTAATAATCAGGATCCATGGTAAAGGAAGTGCGG
>CAZLRY010000571.1:0-2149 GCA_964561675.1 uncultured Chitinophaga sp. | reverse complement strand
AGACATGGGACCGGTTGAAATCTTTTGTAGACCCGGAACGGTTTTCTCACGTGAAGCAACTATTGGCTATTCAACGGGAAGAGGCCATCTGGTGGCGTAACTCCTGCTTATTGTATTTCCAGACTTTTAGTAAAATGGCGATTCCGGCAGCATATGAACAACCTGAAAAAACACTTGACTACTATAAAAGCCTGCGTTTCCCATTTGCACCGGGGAACTGACAGGAATCAAGACTGACCAAGTTTTCAATATGCCGGTATTAATACAGGCAATATTCAGTTGTGAGACGAAAAGTGGCTATTGGATCCCTGATTATTTCCCAAGTAAATGAAGCCGGACTAAGGCGATCGCAGACCAGTATCTTCTGAAAACCCCAACCCTGATTTTGCAATCGGTTACAACCGGGAAAATAAACCATGAATGTTATTGCCATGAAATCAATATTCCTGAAACTAACAGTACTGCTTCTTCTTACCGGAATTACGGCCCATGGGCAACAACCGGCCACTGATGAATTAAAGCCCTATCAACAGGTTACTACCTACCTGAATCCGGTGTTACCGGGCGATCACCCTGACCCTACCTTATTAAGAATCGGAAAAGATTTTTACCATTGCGGATCATCCTTTCACTTCAACCCATACCTGCCCATCTATCATTCAACCGACATGGTACACTGGGAAATTATCAGCCGGGTGGTACCATCATCAAAAGCAGCATTTGTTGCCGACCGTCCATCCGGAGGAATCTGGCAGGGCGCCATCACCTATTTCTATGGCTCCTACTGGATTTACTTTTCTTCCGGTGGCCAATGGTTTTGTAAAGCAGATTCACCTTACGGTCCCTGGACTGAACCGGTACAGGTTATAACCAATCCGGTTACAGGTCCGTTAGGCTACGACAACTCCATTTTTATCGATGATGATGGCAAACCCTATATGGTCATTAAAAACGGGCAAAAGGTTAACCGCTTACAGGCACTTGGAAAAGACGGGCAACTGACCGATACTGTAATCAACCTGGATTGGATCAATCAAAACCTTCAGTACAGCTGGGCGGAAGGACCGGTAATGTGTAAACGAAATGGCTGGTATTTCTACTTCCCCGCGGGAGATGTTTCCGGTGGCCAGTATGTAATGCGAACCCGTGAGCTCACCGCCGATTCCACCAAATGGGAAAGACTGGGAGAATTCTTCAAACCTATTACGGATCCCCGCACGGGTTTCCGCCGGCCCAATCATATTGCGGCCCCACTTCAATTGGAAGACGGTACATGGTGGACAATTGGTCAGAGTTATGAAAAATATGATCCCGATGACTGGTCCGGATCAGGCCGGCAAACTTCATTGTACCCGGTAATATGGGAAGGCGATCGTCCGTGGGGTATGGCGCCAACAACTTCGCCTGTTCCAATGCCCAACTTACCCAAGTCAGGCATTGCCTGGAGAAGTGTGCAAAGCGATTATTTTGACAGCCCCTCCTTAAAACTGGATTGGCATTTCCTGAACCGCAAAGCCGCAGGCAGTTATTCCCTCACTGAACGAAAAGGCTGGGTCCGCTTAAAAGGAGATACCAGTCGTGCACACCTGGTTCAGAAAGAAACGGATCATTTTTACTCAGCAATCACAAAAATGGAAATGAAGGCCACCGATAGTCTTGCCAAAGCCGGTATATACCTGACCAATGGCAATCAGAAAGTGATGGCCCGTTTATACAGTACCTATGATAACGGAAATAAACTCGTGCTGCACTGTGATACATCGTTCCGAATCATTCCAAACACCTTTGGGAAAACTGTCTGGCTCAAAATTGAAAGGAATGGCCATGAGCTCTCCGGCTACTATAGCCACAATGGTAAAACCTGGACATCCTTCGGCCTGCCGGTGAATACAAAAAACCTGGACAAAACCCAACCCAATTACAATTCCTGGGTAGGAACCAGTATTGGCCTTTTTGCGGAGAATACGATGGCTGACTTTGATTTTTTTATTTGTAAAGACGGCTATTCTCCCCTGCCTGCATATAGCTACAGTAATTATTATGGCATTCATACTGTGAATGAAAATTATTGGAAGTATGTAACAACCACAACTGAAAACGGTGGTTGGTTTATGTTTTCCGGAGTAAAAAAAAAAAAAAAATCACCCAA
>CAZLRY010000570.1:0-2154 GCA_964561675.1 uncultured Chitinophaga sp. | reverse complement strand
TAGAAGCACTGAAATGAAGATTATCTTTTAATAAACCATACCACTTGGGTATCCGTTGCGGGATAAAAGCAATATGGTTCTTGATGGCATAATAATCCGGCTTACGGAGCAGGTGGTAATCCACTTTGCCTCCATCCAGGGCCAGTTGTCCGGCGAGACAGCGTAATAAGGTGGTCTTACCATTGCCATTCTCCCCTACTACTCCGAGTACCTGTCCGGTCTGCAGGGTAAAACTGATGGGCTTCAGACTAAAGCTCCCACCCGAATAGGTTTTGGCCACCTGGTCGGCGGTGATCAGGGGTTGAGGAGCGGGATGGGTCTGACCGGTAGCCGCTGCTTTATCGATCAGGCTGCGGGCCTGTTCTGTAAAACTGGCGGGGAGCGGACCGATTTCAATAGCCTGGTGATAGGCCTGGCTGAGCCGTATCGCTTCACTGATCAGTGCATCCTGACCGGTATCGAGACAATAATCAAGCAGCCGGCGCACGGCCAGGTCAGCATCACCATGGTTCAGGTATTCCAGGATTTCCGCGTGGGAAGAGGTGGACATAGATGGTTGTTTAAAATAAACAGGTCGTTGACCTGTTGTGGTATAGGATACAAGTTAAGGGATAAATGCATAAAGAGGAAGGGCGGGGGTAACGGAAATCGGGAAGTTTTAACAATAGTTAATCACTCAACCTGTCTTCAATATCCATCCGTTGATGTAAAACTCTTATTACTTCAATATCCGCCTTGTTGTCTGATTGCCGGTAAAAAATAAGGTGTGATTTTACTTTAGCACATCTATAGTTGATCCGGACATGACTGAAATCTTTCCCTGAATCCGGATGCGCTGCTACATGTTCTATTTCGTCTAAAATCAGGTTGACGTATCGATCAGCCTGTTCCAATGACCAATTTTCCAGACTGTATAGCCATATCTGCTCAATGTCATCCGCTGCCTTGACACTAAGTTTATAGCTCATTGGTCACATGTTTGCTATGGAGATTTTTGATAAACTTTTTACGGTCAAAGTTTTTGACAACCCCTGACTTCTCCCCTTTCTTCAATTCTTTAACCAGTTCTTTCTTTTGATTTTCTTCCTGCTCAAACATACGCAGTGCGGCCCGCACAACCTCGCTGGCAGAGGAGAAACGACCACTCTGTACCTGGGCGTTGATGAAATTGTCAAAGTAATCGCCTAATAAAATAGAAGTATTCTTTGCCATGGATTTACGTTTACTCAAATATACCAATTCTTGGTATTTAAGCCAAATTTATAGCTGCCTTCCCGGTAGCGTGTAACAGTCAGCCATTTTTACAGTTGGGTGTATTTTCCATTTGCCGATCCCGGAAAACGGCTGCTGTAATCTCCGTAGCCGGGTACAGTTAGTGAAGGGGAATCTGCAATATGATTCTATTGAAAATGTATGGAAGATGGTAAATGTAGAGGTGCCGGTATAAAGAAAGACACTCAAGTATCCCTGCGGTAAAGACAAGAGCTAATCACCGCATATTTGCGGAGATTAGCAACATTATTCTCCGCATATTTGCGGCGAATAGCGGAATTATTCGCCGCAGCTTTCAGGTGCAAAAAACCAGGCAGCTGGATAGCTGACGCCTTAAGCTTTACCCATGTGAGTTGCCTCTATGCGGCTTTGGGGTCATACGATTTAATAGCATCAAAACTGCTCCCTTTCAATAAACGCTCCTCCTCCAGGTCATAATCGTCCTGCAGGCCGAGCCAGAACTTTGCAGAATTCCCAAAATACTTCGATAAGCGCAGGGCTGTATCAGCGGTAATACGGCGGTTCCCTTTTAATATTTCGGAGATGCGGGTCTGGGGGATATCCAGATCTTTGGAAAGCCGGTAAGCTGAAATTCCAAACGGCTGAAGGAACTCCTCCAGTAGTATTTCGCCAGGATGTATATTTCGCAACTGTGCCATAAAACAAATAAATTAATGATAATCAAGTATTTCTACTTCAAATGCATTGCCTGAATCCCATTTGAAAATGAAACTCCGCTGGTCATTGACCGGTATCGAGACAATAATCCAGCAGCCGGCGCACGGCCAGGTCGGCATCTCCATGCTGCAGGTATTCCAGAATTTCCGCGTGGGAAGAGGTGGACATAGATGGTTGTTTAAAATAAACAGGTCGTTGGCCTGT
>CAZLRY010000569.1:0-2157 GCA_964561675.1 uncultured Chitinophaga sp. | reverse complement strand
GTGGAACGCCAGCTGGACTATTATTACCCGGGTTATATTGTGATGAATTTTCCCAAGTTTGATTACAAACTTGAGACAGGTGAAGGGATATGTGAGATTTATGATACCATGAAAGAAAAATGGATTCCGTACTCAACGGAAAATATCAGCAACGCGGAAGCTCCTCCCATCGCATAAAGCCGACGATGCAGGTTGACCTGTTTTTTTATTTCTTTAATTTTTTAGCAGCAGGTAGGAATAGGCAGGTAAAGTAACAGTAGTTCCAACACTTACCGGTGCACCGGTAATTCCATTTGTCCAACTGGTTCCTGAAAGTGCCCCCGGAACAGTATACGTAATACTGCTGTTTCTCACATTCGATAATACCAATACTTTTTCTGTCCCCAGTTCCCTCGTAAAAGCCAGTACATCGGCACTGCTGAAAGAAGTCAGTGTACCACCCCGAATGGCAGCACTGTTGTTACGAAAAGCGAGTATCCGTTTATACTCCGCTTTTAAATCCGGGTTCAATGTCCAGTTGATATCTGCACTGGTAAATGGAAAGGTGAGCCGGTAAGGCGTGCCGACTTCCTGTCCATTGTAAATCATCGGCACCCCTTTCATTAATGAAGCCGCGATAAATGCGGACATGGAGCCGGTTAAACCTCCATATAACTCCTGCGGCGTACCATCGGATCCGTTGATATCATGGTTGGTGGTATAACGGACGACCTGTTGTCCATTTGTAGCACCTGAAAATTCCGAGTTATTAAGGGCATCAAAGTTGGTGGCCGGCTGTCCGTTTATAAAGACACCCCGGAGACCTCCGTAAAAATTAAATCCAAATGTATAATCGAAACCGGCGGCAAAATGATCCGAGCGACTGCCTTCGGCCAATAATAATAATTTATGGGTATTGATCAGGCGTAAGGAATCCACCGCCTGTTTCCAGAATGAAAATGGAGGACCATCTGAATAATCAAAGCGGTATCCGTCAATATTGGCCGTGTAAATCCAGTACTTCAGGTTACGGATCATTTCAAGCCGCATCACGGTATTAGTGAAGTCCAGCTGGGCCACATCATTCCAGCCCATGCCTGGCGGACTAATGATGGCGCCTGCTGTATTTTTCTGATACCAGTCATTATGTGTGCTGATCCAGGTATGATCCCAGGAAGTATGATTGGCCACCCAATCCAGCAACACACTCATATTGCGGCTGTGTGCTCCATCTACCAGCGCCCGCAGATCAGTCAGCGATCCGAATTCTGAATTAACCGTCTTGTAGTCTCTCACGCAATAGGGTGAATTAAACGCATTGGCCACACCAACCGGGTAAATGGGCATCAGGTAAATGACATTAACACCCATGGCTTTGATTGAATCCAGGCGATCAATCACGCCCTGGAAATTTCCGGCTGTGCTGAACACCCGCATGTTTACCTGGTAAATAATGGCATCCTTCCGGTCCGGTACGTTGGCAAAAGGAGTACCATACTGTTCAAAGCTGTTATTCTCGGCAACCGGCAAAATAACAGAACAGCTTTTGTTTCCAAAACTGATGCTGAATCCGGCATTTCCCGGACCAGTTGCTGTACCTGTTACTGCAAAAACCAGGTTTCCGGAGCCATTGGCCAGTGTACCTGACTGAAGACTGACTGTTAATCCGGTTACTCCCGTAGAAAGGGTTGCAGATCCAGCTGTATACGTTTTTCCGTTTCCACCGGAATAACTGACGGTGATCGTACCATTAAAAGAAATCCCAGCCGTGGGTGTTGCGCTAAAACTCAGGGAAGAACAATCCAATCCGGTAATGACTGGTCCGGTTGCTGCCGGAGTTGATTTTTCACAGGAAAACAAAAAAAAGAGACTAACTATAGCAGGCAGATAAGTACGCATAATAATAGTTTAACCTTCAGCACAATACTACTTCAAATATGGTGCAAGGTATCATAATCTAAATCACAGACTGACCTGATCTTACCCGGGACTTACTTATTTCTTCCCTTTTCACCCGGATAAAGGTTGGTGAGTGGGTCACTTTGCCAGTATTCTTTTGTTTCAATATCCATGACAGATAACCGGCCTTTAAAAGCAGCCCCGGTATCAATATTCCAGACATTCGCTCCGTTCATTGGCACTTCACAATTGTAATATTGAGTGGGTGTATGCCCGATA
>CAZLRY010000568.1:0-2158 GCA_964561675.1 uncultured Chitinophaga sp. | reverse complement strand
TGGGTCGTATCGGCCACATTGCTGCCGGACATAAAATCCAGGTTCAGCCGCCACAAACCAGTCATGGTAAAATTCACCTTGCCTTTATAATGGCCATTGGCCACATGCGTCGGATTTACATTATTGGGTGAGCCATGACCCATCGTGGGCATTTCGGGTGTAACAGCAACGGTGAGACTGCTGTCTGCAGGCCAGCTCATCATGGATGCCTTTTTATATATGGCGATTTCCAGATCATTGATACCCACTTTTGAATTGGCAGACGTAGGACTGATCAGGGAAATAAAGTATTTCGCCCCATTATGTGTGGCTGTAAATGACTTTTGTTTTGAAGTGGCCGGTTCCGCAACGGTAATTGGAAGGGTAATGGAACCTTCTTTGTCATTGGCATGATTGTGCACTTCAATTTCCAGTGTCCAGCTGCCGCCCATCGAGGACATAATAAAAGTGACACTGCAGGGGAACAGGTAATTAACTGCATCGGTAGAAGCCGGATTTTCATAGGGGGCGGAGTGTTGCATCATCCCCATATCCATCATCGGAGTCAAATGAATATGCGCATCATCCAGCCGTTTGCCGGTAATGGAGTCATAAAGGGCCAGGTAAAATTTAGTATATCCCGTGGTAAGCGAAGTCTCTTTCGTGTATACTTCAACTTTAGCACCGGCACCTATGGCGTAGCCTTCAGAGATCTTGGTCAGTCCGGCGGTAGGATTTTGTGCTGTTTTATCTTTTGAACAGGCGGATAGGAAAACGATGATACAGAGGACCGCAAAGGATAATAGCAGGTATAGTATTTTCTTCATAATTCAAGATTGATTAAGTTAAGGAATAGTATAGAGGGATAACTGCTGCGGGGCAACAGGATCAGCATGCAATAAATGAACGGTGTATGTATCAGGCAGACAGCGGCGGACGGAAAAGGGAATTGCTGTGGAGATAGCTGTACCGGATGGTATAGGATGACTGGTGTTTTATCCTTGATTCAGGCATTCCCAGTTCTACGTAATTATTCAAAAGGGTATAAGGGCTTCCTTCCAGCAGTTGTTTTACCTGGAGCGGGGCGTTTTCATCCTGGTGCTGACCCGCTTCCTTCATTTTCATGCTGAGAAAACATTTTCCATCACATTTCAGTTCCGGCCGGTTTTTATTGATACAATGCTCGCTGGCGATGGCTTTCCGGTTGGCATAAAACCATACTGTGAAACCCGATGTATAGAAGGTTTGCAGGGTGAAGATCAGTAGTAATATGAAAGCGATCCCTTTTTTCACAGGTGCAAATATAGGGAGGCCAGGGGAATAGAGGAATTGATGAATATCAGGAACGGAGATGATAAAAGACATAGGGGTCTTTTTTAGGGTTGAAAAGTTAATAAGTTAACAAGTTGACAAGGACGTGTACTAAGAAGCCCCCTTATCAACTTGTTAACTTATCAACCTGTCAACTACTTACTTAGTCAACTTATAATCACTTATATTAACTAGCTCCCCACAGAACGAGTATTCCGTCTCATCATTACTACTCACCACAATAAGCCGGTCCTTGCCATAATCGCTGATCAGCGAAAGGTAAAGTGAAATACCTGCCGCATCGAGGTTGGTGCAGGGTTCATCCAGTAATACGATGGAGGTATCTGAGAGAATGCATTGAGCGAGTTTAACCCGCTGTTTCATGCCCGAGGAATAATTCCTGATTTGTTTATGAATGGCTTTCTCCAATCCGATCCGTGCAATGATATCATTGGCACTCAGTCCGGGTAGAAAAGGTTTGAAACCCTGGTGAAAAGCAAGGAACTCCTGCAGGGTCATTTCCTCAATGAGTTCAAGATAAGGTGCACAGATGGAGACATGGCTATAGATCATTTCCGGATCGAGCTTTTTTCCGTCCAGGTGCCAGTCAATACTTCCTTCGTTAATAAGCATCGATCCGCTTAACGCTTGTAAAAGGGTGCTTTTCCCGGATCCGTTAGGACCGGTGATGGCATAGGCATTGCCTGAAGTAAACTGGTAGGTGAAATGACGGTAGATCCAGTCACGGTTGAAACGCTTTCCGGCCTCAGATAGGGAGATCGTCATCATTGCTGCCTTTGGTGAAGCGTTTGATAATGCCCCGGCCGCTTTCCCGGATAAAAGTAACGATCTCATCGCGTTCATCGGT
>CAZLRY010000567.1:0-2160 GCA_964561675.1 uncultured Chitinophaga sp. | reverse complement strand
GAGAATTGATCGGCTGCAGGTAGATACCCTGTTTCTCCAGTAACTGACGGGCCAGTTCCCGGCAACGGTCCGCCCCGGCAACCGGTATTATGGTTATATGTGAAGGATTCAGTTTAAAGTCGACCCCATTTTCGTATAATGATTGACGTAGGTATGCTACATTGGAAAAAAATTGTCTTCGCCGCTGCTCCTCCCGTTGAATCAGCTGAATACTCGTGTTGGCTGCGGCACAGATCGCAGGCGGCAATGAAGTAGTGAAAATAAAACCGCGTCCGAAACTGCGGATAAAATCAATCAGCACCGACGAGGCGGCAATATAACCGCCAAAAACCCCGATAGCTTTGGAAAGGGTTCCGTTCACGATATCGATGGAAGACTGTACATTTTCCTGTTCGAGTATACCGGCACCTGTTTTGCCATATAATCCCACGGCATGTACTTCATCCACATAGGTCAGTGCATTATACTTCCGGGCAAGTGCAATAATCGCATTTACCGGTGCAATTGTCCCGCTCATGGAGTACACCGATTCAAAAACGATCAGTTTGGGTTGTTCTGCGGGCACTTGTTTCAACAGCTCTTCAAGTTGCTCCATATCATTGTGCGCAAAAATCTTTTTCTCATTACGGCAACCCCGGATCCCTTCAATGATGGAAGCATGGTTGCGTTCATCGGAAAAGAAGACAAGACCGGGTAACTGTCTGCCCAGTGTCTGCAGCGTGGTGACATTGGCCTGGTAGGCCCCGTTAAAAAGCAAGGCGCCTTCTTTCCGATGCCAGTCCGCCAGTGTGCGCTCCAGTTCTTTATGGTAATTGGTAGTACCGGAAATATTACGCGTACCTCCGCTGCCCGTACCGCTGCGATGGGCTGCAAATCCGAGTTTGGAAATCAGGCTTTCTTCACTGCTCAGTCCGAGATAATCATTGCTGCACCAGTTAATGGCATATTGACTGTTCCCCTGTTCATCCTGGTAGGTAAACCGGGGAAAATGTTGCGCACTTTTATTCACCTCCAGAAAATAACGATAGGCGCCTTCGTCTTTCAAACGATTTAACTGATCGGTAAATAATTGCTGATACTCCATATTCCTGTTATACCCGGTATAAACGGGACGAAAAACGAAAGTAATTAATTTCCTACTAATTTAGTAGGGTTTTCGCATTTTATTCTGTAATACGTACGTCTGTTATTGCTACAATTATTTTTTGACAAACGGGTGCGACCCTGTAATTTTGTTAGTCTACTTATAAGGTAGAGTATTTTTCATCCCCCGTTCGTTCCAACCGGCGGGTAAACAATAACCAACCGATATGCAGAGCTTCCGCACTGAGTTAGAGAATCCATTGGTAGAAAAAGATATCCTTGACCTCGAAAAAAAAATCAGCCTTTTCCGTGAAGGAAAAATGGATGAAGAGAAATTCCGCAGTCTTCGGCTGGCCCGTGGTGTATATGGACAACGACAACCGGGTGTACAAATGGTACGAATCAAATTACCCTATGGGAAAATGACCCTGGCCCAATGGAAACGAATCGCCGCGGTATCTGATGAATACTCTACCGGCAATCTCCACCTCACCACCCGACAGGATATACAGATCCATTTTGTGAGTCTGGACCGTACGCCACAATTATGGGCTGAACTCGATAAAGACGACATCACCATCCGGGAAGCCTGTGGCAATACCGTCAGGAATATCACGGCCTCCGATACAGCCGGCATTGATCCGGAAGAACCCTTTGATGTAACGCCTTATGCGCATGCGATGTTTGAATACTTCCTGCGCAAACCGCTTTGCCAGGAAATGGGCCGCAAATTCAAGATCGCTTTCAGTAATACCGAAAAAGATACGGCCTTAGCATTCATGCATGATCTCGGTGCCATTGCCCGGATAAGAACAATGGATGGCAAAGAACAAAGAGGGTTTAAAATACTGATTGGTGGCGGACTGGGTGCACAACCACACCTGGCTATTTGCACCCATGAATTCCTGGAAGAAGATTTACTGATCCCTTATCTCGAAGCGGTATTACGGGTATTCGACCGGCATGGTGAACGCAACAGCCGGCACAAGGCACGAATCAAATTTCTGATACAAAAGATCGGGATTGAAACGTTTAATAAACTGGTGGAGGAGGAACAGCTGGCGTTGACGCATCAGC
>CAZLRY010000566.1:0-2179 GCA_964561675.1 uncultured Chitinophaga sp. | reverse complement strand
AAATGCAATTGGTTTTATTCCGGAGATCACAATACACCCCTAGCGGGGTGATACGGGCAATTGGTTTTATTCCGGAGATTACAATGCACCAATGGAGAAGTGATTGGTTGATTCATTATTACAGGGGTGATGAAAAATGTTCAAATTGATGTAAATGTATTTGTCTTTTCACCCCGTTAGGGGTGCATTGTTGGTAGCCCAAAGCAATAACGTATGCCCCCTCACCCCTTTAGGGGTGTATTGTGATACGATATGAAAAGGTATTGCCCAGGCTCTTCATCTGATCCTTCTAAGAAACCTCATTGGCTAATTGGCATATTGGCACATTATGTATTTTTTCCCCGCTTTAGGACTAACTCTTTATACTCATCAGAAAATCAAACAAATTCACCTCCGAACTGATGCCGAGTTTTTTTCTTAACCGGTAACGGCTGATCTCCACACCGCGGACGGAGATATTCATCAGTTGCGCGATTTCCTTGGTGGACAGGTTCATCCGCAAATAGGCAGAGAGTTTTAATTCATTGGCCGTAATGGTCGGATATTTTTCCTTGAGCACCACCACAAAATCACTGTGTACTTTGTCAAAGTGGTGGGTAAAATGCTCCCAGTCCTTGTCCATTTTCTCATCTTCGCCCAATACCTTCATCATTTTCTTCAACTCGCTGGCCGCCTTTTCATTATCAACCGCTTTGGTCAGCTGACTCAGCTCAGCCTTAATCTTGCTGAGCAATTCTCCTTTCTGCACCAGGTGCATGGCATTGGTGGCCAGTTCCGAATTTTTAAAATCCACTTCGGCCTGAAGTTTTTCATTCCGTAAGGCCACCAGTTCATTTTCCGCTTTATTGATCTCCAGCTGGTGCAGGTATTGCAGGCGCTTCTGTTCTTCTTCATATTTTTCCTGCTGCAGGTAGAATTTTTTCTTCTGCCATTTATAGAGATAAAATATACCAATACAGCCGATCAGGAAATAAACCAGGTAGGCCCAGAGTGTCTGATACCAGGGAGGCAGGATCCGGAAGGAGTAAATATGCGGCGCCGATTCATTACCGAGATTATTCCGCACTTTTACTTCAAAATGATAACTGCCTGCCGGCAGGTGGGTGTACTCTTTTTCTGTTTTTGCCGACCATTCACTCCAGTTGTCATCAAAGCCCCGCAGACGACAACTGTATTCCAGGCTGGTTTGCTGGCCAAATAACGGTGATGAATATTCGAAATGAAGCGTTCCCCACTGATGCGCGATGGAGGGCTGCGCACTTTTGCCGGAATCGGCTGCATATCCTCCATACAGCAGGCTGTCACGGCGGTTGAAGATGCGGACATTCCTGACCATCACTTCCAGGACCGGGATATTCTTTTTGTACTTTTCATAATTGATCAGGAAGAATCCCTTTTCCGCCCCGATAAATACATTGTTATTGTTCACCGGGTAGATAAATTCAAAACCACTCAGCATTTTACTGCTCAGTTCCGGCAAGTGAATCAGTTGCGGTTTTTTATCACGACGGTCGAGCACCCCCAGTTGTTTATCATGAATAAACCAGATATTTCCCTCAGGATCTTCTTTCAGGTACCGGATACTTTGTTGTCCTAGTAATTCCTGGTAATAGGGAGAGGGGATGAACCGGTCTTTGGCCGGATCAAAACCGTATACGCCTTTTTCGGTGGCCACCACGACTTCATTGTTTATTTTATAAACGTGATTGTTGAGGGTGGAAGGAAGTCCGTTGGCGGCGGTGTAAAGTTTAGACTGATACTGGCCGTTGCCATCCGGATTCAACCGGTACACGCCGTGGTAGGGGTGAGATACCCAAACCGCATTGTCTTTATCGATGGCTACAAAGCGGCAGGATTCATCCAGCCCTTTTACATTTTCGGCCGGAATAAACCGGTTATTGCTGTAATCAAATAAACTAAGCCCCCTGTAAGTGCCGGTGATCATCCGGGCCGTGGGAAACACGGTTGAAAGCGGGGTGAAATTCCATACCCCTTTTTCCGAACTAAAGAAAGGAGTGGCCGTATTTCCGTCAACAATAAATGCTCCGTCATGATGCCCGAGCAATAAGGTGTTATTGATAGTGGCCAGACCCCATACCTGGCCCGTGGTATTGGCTACCTGCGTAAACTGCCCTTTGCTGAAACTATAATCCTGCAGGGGCTGAAGCGGTACCGAATA
>CAZLRY010000565.1:0-2179 GCA_964561675.1 uncultured Chitinophaga sp. | reverse complement strand
GTTCTCACCAACAGCAAGTATCTTCCATCTATAAACCTCTACTGCATATGTCTGAACAGCAAAAAGTATTTCGCCCCTTTGTTCCACCGGAAGCAAGGATGGCCGAGTTCACCATCAAATCTGTGATCACTGGTTCTATCTTCGGGATCATATTCGGTGCGGCAACCGTTTACCTCGCCCTTAAAGCTGGTCTTACTGTCTCCGCCTCTATTCCCATCGCCGTATTATCCATTGCATTGGGGAAATTATTTCTGAAGACAACCATTCTTGAGAATAATATTATCCAGACAACTGGTAGTGCCGGAGAGAGTATTGCGGCGGGTGTTGTTTTCACATTACCCGGCTTCCTTTTTCTCAGTTCGCCTGACAGCAGCAGCTATTTTAATTACCTCACCATTATGACCCTGGCCATTCTGGGCGGTATGCTGGGTACATTAATGATGATCCCGTTGCGCCGCTCCTTAATCGTTAAAGAACATGAGACACTGCCCTATCCGGAAGGGACTGCTTGTGCCTCTGTGTTGAAGGCTGGTGAAAAAGGAGGTGACCTGGCCAAGACCGCCTTTATGGGAATGGGCGTAGCCATTATCTACGCTTTCCTGCAGAAAGTATTTCATGTAATTGCAGAAGTACCGGTTTATGCTACTCATCTTAAAAATAAATACCTGCCCTCCGCAAAAATCAGCGGTGAGATCACCCCCGAATATCTCGGGGTGGGCTATATCATCGGACCTAAAATATCCGGTATCCTGGTGGCAGGTGGTGTGCTCAGTTCCTTTGTACTGATTCCTTTGCTGGCTACGCTGGTTCCCGGAGATGCCACTTTTGCACAGTTAACCAAACTCGGTTTGAATCCGGCCAAGTTCGGATGGGATGCTACCTCACATACTTTTACTGATTCAGCGGAAGCGCTGTACAGAGCCTATATCCGGCAGATCGGTGCGGGTGCTGTTGCGGCAGGTGGTTTTATCACCCTGATTAAAACTATCCCTACTATTATATCTTCCTTCAAAGAAAGCATTGGTGCGGTAAAAGATAAATCAGCAGGCAAAAGTGTGATCCGTACGGAACAAGATCTGAGTATCAAAGTGGTTGGTCTAGGTAGTCTTGGCCTGATCCTGATCATGGCCCTGCTCTCCATTATCCCGGGAGAAAATATCGGCAGCCGTTTATTATTAGGTGTATTGGTGATCATCTTCGGCGCTTTCTTTGTTACCGTATCTTCCCGTATCGTAGGACTGATCGGTTCCTCCAATAATCCTATCAGTGGTATGACTATTGCCACCATCATGGCCACCTGCCTGGTATTTATCGGGGTAGGCTGGAGTGGTAAGCTATATGAGCCCATGGCACTCGTGGTCGGAGGCATGATCTGTGTGGCAGCGGCTAATGCCGGCGCCACTTCACAGGATTTAAAAACGGGTTACCTGGTTGGGGCTACGCCAAAGTACCAGCAGCTCGCCTTATTTATCGGTGCCATTGTATCATCAATTGTAATCGGCTGGACAGTAAAAATCCTGGACACTCCATCTGCTGCGCTGGCCGCCACTGGCGTACAGCATGCTATTGGTGAAACCTATTCCGCACCACAAGCCACCCTGATGGCCACCTTGATTAAAGGAATCCTGTCCTTCAACCTCGACTGGCAATTTGTACTCATCGGTGTATTCATTGCCATTGTACTGGAACTTTGCGGCGTGAAAGCCCTGAGTTTTGCCGTTGGTACCTACCTGCCCTTGTCCACTACATTGCCCATCTTTATTGGAGGATTTATAAGAGGAGTGGCCGACCGAAAGGCTAAAAAAGACAGTGAACCGGAGGAAGAGGAGGACCTGCGCAAAGGCAATCTGTTTGCAACAGGTCTGGTGGCCGGAGGCGCCTTGTTCGGGGTCATTGCGGCTATCCTCACTGTATTCTTTGAATCCGCCATGAAATCGGTAAACCTCGAAGAAGGTGTTACCGGCAGTTTCGGACATAGTGGTTATATGGCATTGGGTGTTGGCTTTTTTGCGGCCATGACATTTATACTTTATAAAGTGGCAACGGGGAAGAAGAAGTGAGTGGTGAATGGTGAGTAGGGAGTGGGCAGTTGAACTAAACTTGAAAAGGCATTACAGCTTTGATATTATATCAAACCTGTAATGCCTTTTCCGGTGTTACGCCCTACTCACTACTGACT
>CAZLRY010000564.1:0-2185 GCA_964561675.1 uncultured Chitinophaga sp. | reverse complement strand
AACTGCAACATCCCTGGATCTCCTTTCCCGACTCAACAGCGGCTAAACAGTGGTATCTTGATCAGCAATTTGAGGAAACCCATCTCCTGGTGAAAGGAAGCCGGAGTATGAAGATGGAAAAGATTTTAGAAGCCTAACTTTGTCGTATGAACTGGAAAGAACAATTCCCCCAATTTGAACCAGGCCTGATCGAACTGATCGAAAAGGAAGCGGTTCAACGCAGTTTTAATGCCGGAGATATCATTATGCGCACCGGACAGTATATTAAATCCACCGTGCTGGTGCTGGAAGGACGTATAAAAATCTACCGCGAAAACCAGGATGGGGGTGAATTTCTTATGTACTACCTGCAGCCCGGCCAGGCCTGCGCGGTTTCCATGATCTGTGCCATCCAGTCCGGCACCAGCGAAATCATGGCTATGGCCGAAGATGATTCGGAAGTTTTGATGATTCCCGTACACCTGATGGATGATATGATGAACCAGTATAAAAGCTGGTACCAGTTTGTGATACAGACTTACCGTGGTCGTTTTGATGAACTCTTATCCGTAGTGGATAATATTGCTTTCCGCAATATGGATGAACGCCTTGAATTTTACATCAAACGATATGTGGAAAAAGCCGGAAAGAAAAACCTGGAAATATCACATCAGCAGATCGCCGATGACCTGAACAGTTCCCGGGAAGTGATTTCCCGTTTACTTAAAAAAATGGAACAACGCGGACTGGTGAAACTCCACCGGAATATGATCGAACTGATCACTTCCTGATTCGTCCGGTGATTTGGGTCACAGCCCGGGCTTTTCCTTTGCGCTAATCTTGCACACTATTCATGGAGATCATTGGATACATATCGGCCATACTTATTGGCATATCTCTTGGACTGGTCGGAAGCGGAGGTTCGATCCTGACCGTTCCGGTCCTGGTCTATTTAATGGGTGTGGATCCCCTGCTGGCCACTACCAGTTCCTTGTTTATTGTGGGTTTCACCAGCCTGATAGGCGGTATCCGGGCTTACTCCAAAAAACAACTGGATTACCGGGCTGTAACCGAATTTGGTTTCCCTTCCGTGCTCTCAATCTTTATAACAAGACATAATCTTTTACCCGCCATTCCCGATATTATATTTACTACCAGTGGTTTCACAGTAACAAAAAATATGTTACTGATGCTCGTTTTCGCCGTATTGATGTTGCTGGCTTCCTGGTCGATGATCCGTAACCGCGAAAGCAGGACTGTTGTCAAGGCAAAAGAAGGCGGCGCCCGTGTTTTCCCCCTGATGATTTTCGGTCTTTTAATAGGTGTAGTTACTGGTCTGCTCGGAGCGGGCGGCGGATTCCTGATTATTCCTACTCTTGTTTTATTCCTGGGACTGGATATGAAAACGGCGGTTGGCACTTCCCTGCTGATCATTGCGATCAACTCCCTGTTTGGTTTTCTGTTCAGCCTGAATCATTTCTCATTCAACTGGATACTGTTGCTTTCCTTTACCCTGCTCTCCGCTGGCGGCCTTTTTATTGGCAGTCATTTCTCCGATAAAATAAGTCCTGCTTCCCTTAAAAAAGGCTTTGGCTGGTTCATCCTGATCATGGGTGTTTTTGTAATTATCCGCGAACTATTTCTCTCCTGATACCACTGACGGACCACTGTGATTGATGTCACCGTATACCTCCTGATTTAAACTGATTTTTGTATTCACAATTAAAAAAGGAATCAATGAAAGTAGAACAAATCTATACAGGCTGCCTTGCACAGGGTGCTTATTATATAGAGAGTAATGGGGAAGCTGCGGTAATCGATCCGCTCCGTGAAGTGGCTCCTTATATCCGGAAAGCAGAAAACAACCAGGCCCGGATCAAATATGTTTTTGAAACACATTTCCATGCAGACTTTGTCAGCGGACATATTGACCTATCAAAAAAAACCGGAGCCCCGGTGGTCTACGGACCGATGGCTGCGCCTCAATTCCCGGCTCATATTGCAGAAGACGGTGAAGTGTTTAAAATCGGTGCTGTTACAATAACCGCCCTGCACACACCGGGACATACTATGGAAAGCACCTGCTATCTGCTGAAAGATGAAAACGGAAAAGCGGCCGGTCTATTTTCCGGTGATACCTTATTCATCGGTGATGTGGGCCGTCCTGACCTGGCGCAAAAAGTAGTGGCCGATCTTACCCAGGATA
>CAZLRY010000563.1:0-2191 GCA_964561675.1 uncultured Chitinophaga sp. | reverse complement strand
GGAAGTTCATAATTCTTACCCTTTATATGCAGCGTATTGTTTACATGGGTGTTTTTGAGTTTAAGTGTGGCCCCGATATCGCCCGCCACCAGTTCATTGATTGGGGTGCGTTTGTTGCCTTCTACCAGAAATAGTTGCGTGATCTTTTCAGTCACCCCCGTAGTTTCATTTTCCAGTTCCATTCCGCTCTTTATTGTACCTGAATACACTTTAAAGAACGAAAGCTCACCCACATGGGGTTCAGAAATGGTTTTATAAATGAAAATGCAGGCTGGTCCGTTCGCATCACAAGGTAGTGCGTCTCCTTTTTGGGTGGTCTGTGGCGGCATTTCATTAGCACTGGGACAAACATTATCGATAAAGCCCATCAGGCGGCCACTGCCCATATTTCGTTCGGCAGAAAGACAGAACAGGGGAAACAGGTCATGATTGATCATGGCTTTTTTAAGGCCATTTTTCATCTCATCTTCGTCCAGTTCTCCTTTATCGAAGTATTTTTCCATCAGCGTTTCATCATTACTGGCAATCGCTTCGATCAGTTCCTTATGGAGTTCTTCTGCTTTTGCTTTTTCTTCTTCTGGAATCGCCATTTTTTCGGGTTTCCCGCCATTGTCCTTAAAATGATACATGGTCATCCGCAATACATCGATAATTTCGTGAAAGCCGGCACCGGTCTGGCGGGGATATTGTACCACCACCACATTACTGCCGAAATGCGATTTGGCTTCCCGGACAGCTTTTTCAAAATCGGCATTATCATCATCCAGTTTGTTCACCCCGAAGATCATGGGTGTTTTAAACTGCTCCGTGTACTCCCATATAATATCTGTACCGACTTCCACGCCCATCACGGCATTAATAAGCATTACACCGGTATCAGCCACACGGAGTGCAGAGATCACTTCACCGGAGAAATCATCATAGCCGGGTGTATCAATAATATTGATTTTATATCCTCTCCATTTTGTATGAAGGAGCTTGCTGAAAATAGAATTACCACGTTCCTGTTCCAGTTCGTGGTAATCTCCGGTAGTATTCCGCTCCGCGATAGAACCCTTCCGGGTTATGAGGCCTGCTTCAAACAACATGCACTCCGCTAAGGTGGTCTTACCAGAGCCGGCATGTCCGAGCAAGACTATATTTTTTACGTGTGAGGTATCAAATTCTGGCATAGCAATAAAATTTAGTATTGAAGAAAATGTGTATGACTTCTACAAATCTTCAAAATTGATCAGATAGTAACTATGAACCCGGTTAGGGTCCGGGCTGATTAAAGTCAGTAATCAGTCGCTTCAGGAAGTTCGCGACAAAAAACCACTGAACTCTGAGCGGAGTTGTTGCAGGGTAATTTCAAGTGAGCGGAATTCTTCGAGCAGTGATTCGTGTTTACCGGTCGTATCTTCCGACGCAGGTGATTCAGTCTGTAATTGACGTTCGTGAAGTTTGATGGATTGTTTTAGATCGTGGATGTTGATCAACTGGATGTGAAACTGATTGTGCAGATGTTCGACTTCCTGTAACTGTTCTTTGGAGAGGGGTTTGCCGGCAACTTGTCGGATCTGGTTTTCGTCTTGCATCAATTCATCACGATAGTTGCGGAGCTGAGCTCTCCAGGCATTGCACTCTCCGGAGAGCTGTGAGATGTCTACCTGTACCATGGCATTAAAATTTAGAAGTTAAAGAATAAAAGAACTGTTGGAAATACTGTCGGGGCTGACAAATTTCCCGGGTCCTGGACTAAGTAGAGGTGGGTTAGTCTGTTTCTTTGCTTATGTTAAGGTAAGACCAATTTGAACAAAACCAAATAAATCGGACATGATTTCTGTTAAAAAAGAAATGCACAGGAATCATCCTGTGCATTTTGTTTATTTCCGTTGAATCACTTATATTATCAATGACGGCGGACTTTTACTTTAGTAGCCTTATTGCCTCTTGGTCCTTTAACGGTTGTTTTTTTGATAGTGGCTTTATTACCACGGGGGCCGGTAACAGTGGTTCTGGAATGGTTGACCCGGTAGTTGCCAACGGTTGATGCATGACGGGTACGGACGGTTACAGAAGTAGTACGGAACGGTGTGTACACCCGGTGTGCATGCATTACGCGGTGCGTGCGTACCACTACAAATGGACGATGATAGTGCATCCGGTACGGATGCCAGACTTGCCAGGCAAAAGGACGCCAGGGTCTCCA
>CAZLRY010000562.1:0-2193 GCA_964561675.1 uncultured Chitinophaga sp. | reverse complement strand
TACGGAGTCTCTTATAGTCTTTGCGGGCTCTTTTTACGCAAGACAAAGAAGAAAAGATTGATTAAAGAATCAACGTCTTCGAAGTCCCCCTTCGGGGGATTTAGGGGGCCGGTACTACCCAAATGTGTAATTGTACAGCTTTGATGCGCAGGTTAGTTTTACCCTGTCATCAAAACCATTACACATGAAACCTGTACGCAATCCTTTTCTCGTTGTATTATTCAGCTTTGGCCTGCTTACGGCCGCAAATGCCCAGCTGAAAGACGGGGATATAGTAAGAATCAAAAACATCAACAGTGGCAAATTCGCTGTTCCAAAAGATGTAAGCACCGCTCCTGACGCGGAAATCGTCATCAATAACGGACGCAATGATGCCTGGTTTACCTGGAAAGTGATCGCCGTTCCCGGGGGCGCCTATAAATTCCAGAATGTTCATACGAATCAATTCCTCGGCATTCTCAACGCCAGTAAAGCCCAGTACGGTTTTGTGGTACAACGCCGGATACCAAACCAGGTGGATCAGATCTGGTTGCTTATCAAAACCACAAAGGGTTATAAAATCAAGAACAAAAATTCCGGTCTGCTCATCGGAATAGATGGCGGCGGTACGGCGGCTAATACCCGCCTGGTACAATGGGGCGATAACGGGGCCACCGACAAGGACTGGCAGTTCGAAACAGTGGGCACTGGCAATTCCCAGGAAGGAGGCCGGAAAATACTATTCGATATTAAACTTAATAACATTGCCGTATCAGAAGCCACCCGCAACAGGATTGATAATGGTGATTGCAAACGCATCTTTGGAGTAGTGAGTATTGAACTATGGGAACTGGATAATAACAATGAAATGAAGACCCGTCTCCGCTCCTATAATAATATGTCGGAACTGCTTTACCAGGAAACCAATTTCCGGAATCCCCCCACTGCCGCCCTCAGCAAATACCAGGACGATATCAACAGCAATACACAGCCGGGAAAAGTGACCTATAATATCCCTGAAAACCTGCTGATCAATAAACGGCTGATGCTGGTGGTGAAAACCAATGTGGGCAGCCGGCATAAAGACAATGACTTTGCTTCCTACGACGCCCTGAAGATGAAAGAGGAAGTCCAGTCCACCTTCATCCTCGACAACCGCGCCACCCGTACCGAAACCATCGAAACCATCACCGACCTCAGTTCATCCACCCGGGACATGCATTTCCTGGATACGATGATACCCTTCGCCATTTTCCAGAAAACGGATGATACGCATAAGATATGGGTGAAGATCAGTTGTAAGAAGAACTAAGCTGAGAGAGGAGAAAATGGAGAATAGAAAATAGAGAGTAGGGAACAGCCCTTACTAAGAACATATTATGATCAGTATTGTTTCTTAGTAAGGGCTGTTCCCTATTTTCTATTCTCTATTTACTATTTTCTTAACTTGGTGCCCACAACTTCGCATATGAAAAAACTCCTCCTCCTCCTGCTGACCGGCTTTCAACTAGCCGCTATCGCCCAACCCATCACCCTCGCCACACCGGAATCACAGGGATTTTCCAGTGAACGGCTGAAACGGATTGACCGGGAAATGAACGGCTGGGTAGACAAGGGATGGATGCAGGGTGGAGCCGCCCTTGTGATACGGAATAATAAAATCGTTTATTATAAAGCGGTTGGCTTTAATGATAAGGAAATGAAGTTACAGATGCAGAAGGACCAGATCTTCCGTATCGCTTCGCAGACGAAGGCCATCACCAGTGTGGCCATCATGATCCTGTTTGAAGAAGGCAAACTTTTACTCGATGATCCGGTATCTAAATACATTCCCGCTTTTGCCAAACAACAGGTGCTGGATAAATTCAATGCGGCCGATACTACTTATACCACGGTACCCGCTAAAAAGGAAATCACGATCCGTGAACTGTTGACCCATACCTCCGGATTAGGCTATGCGCAGATCGGTTCCAGGGAAGCAAATGCGATCTATGCCAAATCAACTATCACCGCCGGTATCGGCGTTAAAGACGATAAACTGCTGGATGCAATGAACCGCCTGGCCAAACTGCCCCTGATGCACCAGCCCGGGGAAAAATTTACCTATGGACTCAACACCGATCTCTTAGGTTGTTTAGTGGAAGTCATTTCCGGCATGTCCCTCGACGAATTCTTCCGCACCCGGATCTTTGAACCCCTGGCCATGACGGATAC
>CAZLRY010000561.1:0-2198 GCA_964561675.1 uncultured Chitinophaga sp. | reverse complement strand
ATGTCCGCTTTATGGACCTGCCGGCTGCCCACCAGTTTGCCCTGGAAGAAGAAAAAATAAAAGAAGCAGAAAAAGCAACCGGGGAAGATAACAGTCCCACCGGACGGGCGGCTTACTACAACAATAACCGCTTTCTTGAAAACGATGCCGTCAGCACAGCTGAAGAAGAAACGGAAGCGCATATGCTTCACCGTGATCCGATCACCTGGCTGGCTAAAGCGGCCGGTTTTGAAGAAGGGGAGAAATGGTGGGAACATATGTTTGAACACCGGCAAAACAGTGAATCCGTTTTTGAAGCCGTTGCGGAGGCCATGCAGGCCCTCCGGGATGCATTACCCCCCAAAGAAGACAGGCTGGAACAGGCCCGTGAAGCGCATATGCGAAAAATGATCCGGCAGGCTGAACGGGAAATGTTTCAAAACATTGCCGTGATCTGCGGGGCCTGGCATGTACCTGCACTGGTAAACATGCCTTCAGTGAAAGAAGATACAGAAACACTGAAAGGATTGCCTAAAGTAAAAGTAGAAACCACCTGGGTGCCCTGGACCTACCGTAAACTGAGTTTCTTCAGTGGGTATGGCGCCGGCATCCAATCACCCGGCTGGTATGAACATTTATGGAAGCACCCGGCTGATGATGGCACGCGCTGGATGACCAAAGTGGCGGGACTGTTCCGCAAACAACAGATGGATACATCGGTGGCGCATGTGATCGAAGCGGTGCGGCTGGCCAATGCACTGGCCGCCTTACGGAATTTATCCAAAGCAGGGCTGGAAGAACTGAATGAAGCCACCCAGAGTATACTTTGCAATGGCGAAGTGATTAAGATGAGCCTGGTGGGAGATGAACTGATCGTCAGCAATAAAATGGGAACCGTGCCGGATGACATTCCCCGTCCGCCTTTACAGTTGGATATTGAAAAACAACAGAAGAAATTACGCTTGCCTCCCACCGCAGACTGGAAAGATTATACACTTGACCTCAGGAAGGAAACCGATCTCGACAGAAGTATATTTCTGCACCGGCTCCGTTTGCTGGGCATTAAATGGGGTGAGCAAACCGATGTAAAAAGCAAGGGTACCTTTAAAGAACAATGGCGGTTGCAATGGGAACCTTCCTTTACCATTGAAATTATTGAAAAGGGAAGCTGGGGCAATACGACTGAAGAAGCCGCATCCGCCTTTACGATTGACCAGGTACAGAAAGCTGCCAACCTGGTGGCTGTTTGTAGTCTTTTGCAGGAGCTTATACCAGCAGAACTGGAAAAATCAATTGACACCTGTATCAGCCAGATCAATAACCTGGCCGCTGCCAGTGCCGATGTACTGGAACTGCTGCAGGTGATTCCCGGGCTGGTATCGGTGAGCCGGTATGGAAACGTACGTAAAACCGATGCAGGGCTGATTACCGGCATTCTCCAAAGCATGATCACCCGTGTATGTGTGAGCCTGCCTTCTGCCTGTGTGGGAGTGGATGAAGATGCCGCCACCTTGCTGGTGGACATGTTCCGTAAAATGAATGATGCGGTGGGTATTCTTCAGCAGGAAGAGATCACCCGTGAATGGCAAAACACCTTAACCCTGATTGCCAGGAATAAAAACACCGTACCCCTGCTGGCCGGTTATACCACCCGGCTATTGTCAGATTACAAATTACTGGAGGGAGAAGAATTGATAACGCTGTTTGCCTATTCAATGAGTTTTGCCGGCCAGCCGGCTGTGGCAGCGGCCTGGCTGGAGGGATTCCTGAAAGGAAGTGGCACCATCCTGCTGATCGACGAAGATCTCTGGTCGCTGGTGCGTAACTGGGTAAGCGAACTGGATGAAGAGAATTTTGTACAGTTACTCCCGTTGCTGAGAAGGACCTTCGCACACTATTCATCATCTGAACGAAGAAAACTTGGTGAGAAAGTAAAACAGGGAGATGGTCCGGTAAATCGCATAGCCGTGGCTGGTATTGATGAAATAAGGGCAAAACAGGGAATCGATATTATATTAACGCTTTTCGGAAATAAATCCTGAAGGAATGGCGACTGAAACAGAATTACGGAAATGGCGCTTGATACTGGGAGGTCAGCAAAATGACGGCACCGGTTGTGCATTGAATATTTCCGATACAAAAATGGATAATGCACTGGAAGCCCTGTATGACAGTGACCGCCGAGGTGGATTAGGAGCCTCTTCGCCCAATGTCAGCCG
>CAZLRY010000560.1:0-2207 GCA_964561675.1 uncultured Chitinophaga sp. | reverse complement strand
AAGATTTGAGGAGAATGAAAGTTGCCTAACACTCTTGATACCCAAAATAGTCTCACGCCTCTTTGTGAGGTAGGCACCAAACAATTTTCTGACTTCTTTTTTCTTTTTTGCAATCATTCCTTTAGTAAGAAATGAAAGTCAAAGTATTTTCGTAATTTGATATGGTCGAAATCGACCTAATAATTATATTTTAGTATCTTTGAAATGACCTTTTATAGATAATAAGTCATGTATCATATTTTTGCGAATCCTTCATAAACGAATTTGAAGCTTTCGCTTTGAGTCTTGTCTTGGAAACCTCGGAAATTTTCATTAGACACAAGATGATAAGCAAGAGCTCACGTTTCGGCGTGGGCTCCCTTATTGTGTCTAAGGGCCTCCGAGGGCCTCCAAGCCGATTTGTGGAGTTCCACGTCATATTTTTTCATTTAACTCTACTAAGAGACTCCTCGGAATGTCAACATTGCACTGCTATATTGCTTCGGCTAAACGGAACACAGGACCCTTTATTTGCTGACTCCTTCCAGCGGGGAGAGGAGGCTGCTTTTGACTGCCTTTTCCGGGAATACTTTTCTGCACTTAGCTATTTTGCCAACCGCATCATCTCCAATCCCGATACCGCCCAGGACCTGGTGCAGGATTGTTTTGTGCAGCTATGGCAACGCCGGGAGCGGTTAAGTCATATAAACGCTATTAAAAGCTACCTGTACAGCTCCGTAAAAAACCAGTGCCTGAAACACCTGGAAAAGCAGAAAAGGAAGGTTGGGTTAAATGAGCCGGTCAGAAATGAACCCAGTATTGAAGTAGCTGTTATTGCGGCTGAAACGGCTAGGGAACTTTATCAATTCATCGATTCGCTTTCCCCATCTCTCCGGCAAATCATCCGCCTGTATTATTTAGAAGGAAAGTCCAACAAAGAAATCGCCGCCCAACTCAATATTGAACCCGACACCGTAACCCGGCAACGCCTGCGGGCCATCATGGCACTTAGGAAAACTAAAATTTCACTTTGATTAATTAAATGTCAGAAAAAAAACCGGGATTCGTATGTCCGGCATTTTGTCCTTTCCGGATCATATACCTACGGCGCCTAACAATTAAATTTATTGTATGAAAGCTTCGGTACCATACCAGGCAGAACTTGAACAAAATTTCAGGGCAGCATACCTGATCAGCCAGTTCATCCAGGAAACTATTTCTGAAGAAGATGAAGAGGAACTGGACCGGTGGATGCAGCAAAGTGAACTCAACATGCAGATCTTCGAGGACCTGACGGACGAATCCATGGTCCGTGATTTTTTGACATGGTACGCTGAGCGGGATACAGAACGAAAACTGGAGGAGGTCAAGAGAAGATTACAATTTACAAAACCAGGGAAAGTGATCCCTATTCGGCGATATGCAGCCGCAGCCTGTGCGGTATTGTTATTGGGCGCAGGGATTTATTATTTTGGCCTTCGGGGAAATGAATCAACTGTTACTTCAACCGGTACTGAAACAGCGGATATATTGCCCGGTAAAGCCTCCGCCACACTAACACTGGCCGATGGTAAAAAAATAGATCTGACCAACCTGCGTGATACCATCATCAGTAACGAAGTGCGGATTGTGAATGGCACAGTTGTTTACACAAGTACAGTATCAGCACCTGAAATGCATGAGATCAGCATCCCCCGCAAGGGTTTTTATGAACTGGTATTACCAGATGGCAGCAAGGCCTGGATCAATTCCAGTTCTTCTGTACGGTATCCTTCCCGGTTCAACGGGAACGAACGGCGGGTAACAGTAACCGGAGAAACTTATTTTGAAGTAGCCAAAGATGCTGCTCACCCCTTTATTGTATCGGTAAATGGAGTGGATATTACAGCACTCGGCACTGCATTTAATGTGAATGCTTATCCCAATGAGGACGGCTTACGTATTACCCTGACAGAAGGAAAAATAAATGTTAATGCTGCCCAGCGAAATGAACAACTCTTACCGGGGCAACAAATTATTATACGACCGGGCGAATGGGAGATCAGAACAATTGACATTTCCCCGGTTGTTGCCTGGACAAAGAACCAATTTAAATTAAAGAATACCAGCATAGAAGAAGTGATGCGGATGGCCGAACGCTGGTATGATGCCAGGATTGTTTATAAAGAGAAAGTAACCGATCATTTTACCGGAACCATTGACCGGAATGTACCTATTTCCCAATTGCT
>CAZLRY010000559.1:0-2207 GCA_964561675.1 uncultured Chitinophaga sp. | reverse complement strand
ACTTATCTATTAGATGCAGGAACGGTTGAATTGGTTACTAAGGAAATGTGAAAGTCGGGGGTCAGGTGTCAGGTGTCGGGTGTCAGTTGCCAGGGATTCTCCGGAGTTTATCTTTTTATCCCGGGCGAAGCGATGCATAGTTGAATAAGTGAAAAGTACAATTACTGTAGTTGTTACACGACAGCGTCCTTGTCATACCGTTTGAAGCAAAGTTCAATTTTAATGGGAAAATTCAAAAGAAACCTTGTCATCCCGGAGTTTACCCTGAGGTTGCCGAAGGGAAGGAGGGATAAGAGGCTTCTTTTCCCATCGTATGTTGATTCCGAAGCGAGGAATCTTGAATTCTGACATCTGTTTAAATGATGCAAAGTTTTCAATTTAACCCCCCATGATATCTATAACTGGAGAATTACTGGTGAATGTGTATACTTAAAAACCAGTAGTCGGTTTATTTACGCCAACCTCCCTTTTTTCTGAAAATTAATTCGAACCACAAAAAAGGAAATCAGTAAATAGGGAAGAGTGGAAGCCACGATCCCGGTATGCGCGGTAAGCAATCCAATTACAAAAAGTAAAAGCATCAACAGTCCGGTACAAAGCAGTCCGGTTAATGTGAGCCATCGGTTTGGGGACGATTGAAACAGACTAATCAATAATAGCACTTGTCCGATAAACGGCAGAATAATGAAGGGGTGTGCCAACGATGCGGCATTGGTTTTTACCAGCTGTATAATTTCTGCTTCCAACTGGAATATAAAGCCATGATTATCCGGCGGCCATTCCAGGTAGCCAAAAAAGGAACTGAGTAACAGGAGGCTGTTGAGTAGTTTTTTCATTCGACAGCACAAAGATACTAAGAATCAAAACCGGATACTATACTCCAGCCCTGCTACAAATTTCCGGGTGAGTCCATCCGGTCGCGTATCCCTGACCTGGAATGGCGCACCGATACTGAACTGAAGCCCTTGCCGGCTATTGATGGCATAATCAAAAAACAAGTTACTGTTGAGGGTCAGCCCATCTGAACCTGCGATTTCTTTTTTTATACCCTGATTATCCCGGTAAGAATCAAGACCCAGGTGATAAATGGATAAAAGTCCGGGTGTGAAAACGAGTTTTGATCCCAGGTTCAGCGGATAGGATATACGAAGGAGGATGTCTCCTTTGCGTTTAAACCGGCTGGTTGATTGAAACGTCTGAAAGGGGGAGCCATTCGGGTAATCTGCTGCCATAAACAGGTTACTGTTCTGCGTAAGGGGCTGTTGCAGGGCTGTATTTATCTGGACTTTTTTTAACGTGAAACCAATTCCCGCCAACAGGTCAAAAGTCCCCAGGCTGGATTGGTAATCCATTGGCAAGGGCAGATTGTTTTTAGTTCGGTCAGCCGGGTGGAGCGGAATTTTAGCCCCCAGTGTGAATCCGATCTTCCCGGGTTTATAATTCCCATTAATATAAATATCAGATAAACCAAAACTACTCACAGAATTTCCGGATTGTGATAGTGAGGTGATCCGGGTATCTACTGAAAACTGATTACTGATTTTTTTATTCAATTCCAGGTATTGTCCCGAAACGGAGATTGCGTGATCCGCTTTACCCACAGAAAACCCAACTCTTAGCCGGTCCTTATAACCGGGACCTTGTTTTTCCTGGGGTTTGAATGAACTCATACTGCAGAATCCGGCATCACTGCAGCCTTGTCCATTGACAAAGGGGGAGAAGAATAGAAAGCATAGAACACTACTGAATAGGAAAATTGAATGGCGCATAAACAGGTTTTGTTTCAAAGAAATCAAAAATAATACGTACGATGTTATAATCGGCTCTACTGCTGAAAATGCAGGGCAGAAAGTTGTTAAATAAATGATAATCTGAAAGCTATTTGCCTCTTTTAGTCAGGTGCGTTTTTGGGTAGTTGAGCTTTGGAGTGCAATGCACCTCTTCGCTCAACCGCCTTTCGGCTGGCTGAGCTTCGAAGTGCAATGCCGGAGTTGCTGCTGGATGGTTACTGTTATGATTGTACAGGAAGGAGGGCAGGATAGGGTCGCAGACGCTCCGGGCTGTTTATTAGGGTATACGTTTCGGGTACGTTTACCTGCAGAGAGTAACCGGCCTGCAGGGTCAGGCTTTTTACACAGAACAATCATTCCGCGCATGACGAACATATTTGATACGGGAGGGGTAGCAGGATGGGAGAGGATTAAGAT
>CAZLRY010000558.1:0-2211 GCA_964561675.1 uncultured Chitinophaga sp. | reverse complement strand
TGAAAGTTGGTTCTTTACCTGTAAAATACCTCCCGGCGGCGGCCTTGGGTCAACAATACCAATGACCTTCATCCTTCCCGATCCACAGCAAGGGCATTTTTCAGGGTCAAAGCCCAGCCGTTCGCGACAAACCTGCTGCCAGGTGGGTTTTGAGAGCATGATCTTTTGCCCGTTTTCATCTTTCGGTTTGGGTATATACTCAGCTTTACGGCGCGAAGAAAGGATCCCATAGTGGCGGATCTTCACAAAGCGTGGTGGCAGAATATGCATGCAAAATCGCCGCAGGAATTCCAGGTGACTGAGTGTCATTTCCTCTTGCGCGTTACCGTGGTTATAGTCTTTGTAACGGAAGGTGACTTCGGTTTCTGTTATGTTAACCAAACGGTGGTTGCTGATGGCTATGCGGTGCGAGTATCGCCCAAGGTATTCGATTACCTGGCGGGGATCACCCAGTGGTTCTTTGGCATACACCACCCAGTTGCGGAGCATCATTTTCTCAAACAGGCTTTTGGGCTTTTCAATGCCCGCTTCGGCCAGTGCCACTTTAAGCCCGTCTCGGTATTTGGCCCTGAACACGGGACTCAGGGCTTTCACCGGAAACAGGAAATTGCCGTCGCCCCTTGCATTCACCCATTTACTTTTGATGTTAAACCCACCGGCAGGTACAATGATGTGAAGGTGGGGATGCAAGGACAGGGTTTGACCCCAGGTGTGCAGCACTGCCACAAACCCCAACTCTGCACCCAGATGCTTTGGATCAGCTGCAAAGGTGAACAAGGTATCGCGCACCGTATGGAAGAGCAGGTTGTACATCATCACCGGGTACTTCAGGCACAACGGGTTGAGTACATCGGGCAGGGTAAACACCATGTGCAGGTAGCCCACCGGCAACAGGTCGGCTTCACGGGCCATGATCCACCGCTCCTTGCCTACCTGCTGGCATTTAGGGCAATGCCTGTTGCGGCAACTGTGATACGCAATGCGGATGTGTCCGCAATCGGTGCATTGGTAAATGTGGCTTCCAAGAGCATCGGTACGGCATAGTTTCAGAGCGGTCAGCACGCCTTTGTGGTATCCCAAAGGTTTGTACTGCCTGATGAACTCTTCGCCCGAACACCTGATCACATCGGCCACTTCAAAGGCCGGGGCGTTCATTTCACGTATAAGCTGTCGAGCGGACTTTTAACCGTTTTTGGCGATACCTGTGCTATATGGAGATAAACCAGTGTGGTATCGATGCGGGCATGCCCCAGTTGCTCCTTGATGCTGAACAGATCAACGCCGTTTTCGAGCAGGTGGGTGGCAAACGAATGCCGAAGGGTGTGGCAGGTGGCTTGTTTTTGAATACCTGCCCTTTCAACGGCTTCGTTGATGATCCACTGTATGCTGCGCTCACCCATGGGTTTTCCGGACGTATGGCCATTGAAAAGAAAAATCTGTGGCCGCTCTTTCCGGAAATAATCCCGAAGCCCCTTGAGCAGCAACTCTGACAGTACAACATAACGGTCTTTGCGCCCTTTACCCATTCTGACATGGATCTGCATACGGTCGGAATCGATATCGGTAATTTTGAGCGTACGCGCTTCGTTCATGCGCAACCCGGAGCTGTATAGCAGGGCTATCATTACCCGGTGTTTGAGGTTCTCGGTGCAGGATAGCAGCTTTTTAACCTCTGCTTTCGACAAAACCACAGGCAGGGTGTCGGGGTCTTTGATGGGGGGCATCTGCAGGGCTTTTGCGTCCTGGCCGAACTTTCGGTAAAGACTTTTCAGGCCATACACGGTATGCCGGAAATAGCTCTTGCTGGGGGATGAGTCTTTGAGCAAAGTGTAAAGATAATCGTTGATCTGCTCAATACCCAGATGAAGTGGGTCGGCCCCGAAATGATTTGCTATCTTTGCTATGCTGCGGCCATAGTTTTGCAGTGC
Organism: uncultured Chitinophaga sp.; assembly: GCA_964561675.1. Lineage (GTDB taxonomy): Bacteria > Bacteroidota > Bacteroidia > Chitinophagales > Chitinophagaceae > JJ008. The sequence continues at coordinate 283 of CAZLRY010000558.1, read as the reverse complement.
GCTTTTGCTGCCCTGCTCCAACGTGGTTTGCTGCTCAAACTTCCGGTACGTGTCACCGAACCCAGGTACTGTGCGGATTGCTTTTGCTACAATGGTTTCACCTTTGGTGCGGAAGGATCCGTTTTTTGTTTGCTGTTTCATGATAAATAGATTTAGGTGAGAGAATTTCTATTTAACAACGAAACAATATATTTGTATCTGAAAGGTGGTGCTACCGGAGGTTTAGTTCAACAGCACCTACCCACAATAGGCGGGTTGGTACAAATGGGATGTTATGTAATTC
>CAZLRY010000557.1:0-2213 GCA_964561675.1 uncultured Chitinophaga sp. | reverse complement strand
GACACCCGGTTGAAATAACTACTGTGATCAATAACCGCTTCATTCAAAATGGAAGTAAATGATTGATTGCCCAGTTTATTAAAACAGTCTTCCACCCGTTGATGCGGATTACCACTCACATCTTTATAGTTGACAAAATTGGTGGCGGCGGCAAAATACAAGGTCACGGCATCGGCCTTAGTGACAATAAGATCCACTCCGTTTGTAGTTATTGTGCCTCCTTCATTCACCGCTTTGATACGGGCTTCATACCGGAGCTTCCCTTCCACGCCCATATAATCAGCCGACTTACCCGTCAGGATCAACCCATCCTGTCCGTAAGGATCCATCCGGAAATAATCGGTGGCATAATTGGAATGGGCCTGGTTGCGTTCACCCCGGAGATTAGCAGTAAAAGAAATACTGCCGGGCTTACTGGCCGTAAGGCGAACCACGATCACTTGTCCGGGAGCGGAGGCAAATGTCTCACGTTGATAACGGATACCCTCCGCTTCATAACTCACACCGGCAATTCCGGTGGCAAGGTCGAGCCAGCGTTTATAGGCCGTTACACTATCCTGGTTCTTGAAAAACAAATGCATATTACCGAGCGACTGGTATTTCTGTTGTTCCACCGGATAGCCCATCAGTTGCCGGCCAAAGAGATTATGCGCTTCCAGGAATTTACCGTCAAAAACTTTTTGCTGAATTTCTTTAAGGTATTGGTATCCCCCTTTCACCACGGTGGAATAAGGTCCGCCCGACCAATAGGTCTCTTCATTTAATTGAATCCGCTCTTCCTTATTCTTCCCAAACACCATGGCCCCCAGCCGGCCATTGCCCACAGGCAGGGCGTCTTCCCATTTACGGGCGGGCTGATCGTACCATAATAAAGTGGAGGGGTTGAAGGAGTTTGTATTGATCTGCTCAGCTGTATTCACCAGCTGTGCCGGTAAAAAAAAGGAATAAAGCAGGGTGAACGTCAATAACTGGTAACGACGGCAATTCATAAGCAGGGCCTTTAAGTAATGTGGTAGCTAAATATACTCCCTTTTACAATAATCCAGAACAAACCCTGACCAAAAATCAAACCCACAAAAGTTGCGGATCCTGTGAAACCATTATCCCGAATGGGACAGGGGCCTTCTGTTATCGGAATGGGGAAACGCTCCTGTAAAAAAGGGCGGCAGTTCTTCCTGCCACCCTCTGCTTAAAATGCCTGTTCAATGTGTCTTCTGCCAGATGAACCCGCTTTAGACAGCATTTACTTTGCCTATTCAACCACAGCACCGATGTCTAATGACGGATTTTTATCTCCACTCCATTATCGTGATGCTGATACTTTTTATACTTTACCTGGCGCTTCATATACTTGGGACTATGCGATTTATGTTGCTGGTAATAATGGTATTCTGTTCCACATCCCTCCAGCACGAATAACACGATCAGCCCGGCGACCAGTGATTTTAAAATAAAAAAATACTTTTTCATTTGCATTGCTTCATATCAACCTGTCCACTTACCCGGCTCCATTGATCCGGGTCTCCTGTAAAGATGCTCCAATAAACTTCCTCATCTGTTATACAGGTCAGCAGGAATCTTATACGTTTCTGTAAGGCAGGATCGTTCAGAAACCGGGCAGATTCAGTCGCTGAAACAAACATCCTGATTACAAGGCATGAATGGAAATGCAGCTTTTTTGGTATTTTAAACGGCAGTTGTCGGAAAAAAAACGAAAACCCTGTTGTTTTTCCATTGGCAGCCTGCAAACCATTGGAGAATTTTATACCAATTAAAAAAACAGAATATGGGACTCTCCATTCACTACTCCGGCAATATCAAAGACCGGTCTCTGCTGCCGCAACTGGGAGCGGAAATGAAAGATATCTGCGAAAACCTTGGCTGGGACTATCACTATTTTGAAGCGGATGAAAAGGATCCGCTGGAAGGGGTCTATTTTGCCCCGGAGGAATGTGAACCGTTATTCCTCACTTTTACCCCGGAGGGACGACTGCTTTCTCCAATCAGTCATATAACCCGGGAAATGCTGGTGGAACACGGACTGGACCCGGAACTGATCTATACCATCAGTACCAAGACCCAATATGCCGGTATTGATGCCCATGTGGCCCTGATCCGGCTCTTCCGTTATCTCAGTAAAAAATATTTCAGCCATTTTGAAATGAATGACGAAGGCAATTTCTGGGAAACGGATGACCTTACCGTGTTGAAGA
>CAZLRY010000556.1:0-2219 GCA_964561675.1 uncultured Chitinophaga sp. | reverse complement strand
GCGGCATTGATCAATGCGCCTTCCTTATTGGTATGCGTATTATCGGAGGGGAAATAAAGGGCCTTTATTTGCTCGGCTCCCAGTTTATCATATTCAGCCGCCACCAATTCATTCAGGTCAATAAAGTAAGCTCCTTCATCTTCCGCTACCTGTCTGGCCCAGCCAGCCCAGGAATCCCCGGAACGCTGCACTTTTCCTTCCTTCCAGCTATTACGGGGTACCAGTGAACAGATGATGGGGTTAGCGCCTTTTGATTTGGTATCTCTTACATATTTGCGCATATACCAGCCGTAGGTATTGACGGTTTCCTGCATTTTCCGGATCGGATTATAAATGAGCGTGTCTTTATCACTGATGCCACGGAGTACGCCCCTTGCACGGGCGGTATCATCAAGCGGACTGGCATCATTATGACCAAACTGCATGATAACATAGTCTCCTTTTTTCAGGGTCTTCATGATCTTATCCCAACGGCCTTCGGTCTGAAAAGTACGGCTGCTGCGTCCACCCATGGCGTGGTTCTGTACCTGCAGCCTGTTCGTATCGACCTGATCGGCAATAAAACTACCCCATCCCCATAAGCTGCCTTTACCTGTTCCATCTCCATTACGCACTGTACTATCCCCGATAATATAGAAAACAGGTTTCTCCTGCTGTTTCCATATAAATGAAGAGAGCAATATGACCAGGGAAGAAATCAATAAACGGAGGGGCAGCTTGCTTTTCATATCAGTTATTTTTCAGGTATTGATTTAAGGTCAGTGTTTTTAACAGGCGTATGCCATCAACAACGGAAGCGGCATTCACCCGGGCACCCGCTTCATTGGTATGGGTATGATCACCGGGGAAAAATGATTTTACCTGTTCCGGTCCCAACACATCGTATTTATCAGCCGTAATCGCATTGAGGTTAATAAAGAATACGCCTTCTTCTTTGGCAATCTCTTCGGCCCATTTGCCAAAATCCTTATCGGCTCTTTTCACTTTGCCTTCTACAAACTGGTTGCGGGGGATCATGGAACAGATCACGGGAATGCCGCCTTTTGCTTTTGCTTCGCGGACAAATTTGCGGAGATACCAGCCATAGCTGTGCACCACTTCCGTGAGCGTATCTCCCCAGTTGAGAGAAACGCTGTCATTTCCGGTGCCTCTGAGCACACCACGATAACCAGCTTTGGAGGTATCGGGCTTGCTCCCCTCGTTATGCCCAAACTGCATAATCAGGTAATCACCAGGCTGTATGGCATTGATCACTTTCTCCCATCTTTTCTCTTTGATAAATGTACGGGTACTGCGACCGGCCATGGCCTGGTTGCTCACCGTGATTTTTGATGTATCCAGTAATTCGCCAATCAATTCTCCCCAGCCACATTGCGGACGGTTGGTATTGCGTACGGTGGAATCGCCGATGATATAGACCACCGGTTTCCGCTGCGGCAGGAACAGGAAGGAACTGGCCGCTACAAACAATACAGCTAAGAAAAGCAGTTGCCGTTTCATTCTTTATTTTTTATTACCGTGATCAATGGTTGCTCAGGCAGTTTCATTCCCTGTCCCAGAAAATAACTCACATGCGGCGGTTGGTTATACGCCACATTCTGCCAGGCAATACTCAGGCGGTACTGGGGATTATGCATGAGGGTATACAGTTTCAACGAAGTAGGTATAACAGTACTGTATATCCGCAGTTCTTTACTATCGGTACTGCGACAAATCAGTTCCTCGCGCCAGTCACCAAGCAGGTCGGCACTGAGACAGGGGTTTGATTTAGTCCCGTTATTACTGACACAGCCTTCATTGCGGGCATCGAATATAGTTACCGCCCTTGAACTGTCATAGTCCCACTTGCTGATATTGACGCCATTCAATATTTCACTCAACGGATCGCCATCCCAATAAATGCCCATATTGCAGGCAGGTGTTCGCTCTGCAATCATATTTCCTTTTGCATCAAAAAGTCCGCGGATACCGGCACCGGCCACCCAGGATTCAAATCCTTCATAACGGGGATCAATATCGAGGGACAGTCCGCGGCCCGGGCCTTCCCCATCATCACCCGCTTTCACGGATGGCTTTTTCCAGATCACTTCACCGGTACGTGCATCCCGGAAGTTGGCTCCCGCATCCCCGAACTTTTCCTGGATACTGAATACCTCCAGTCCGGGACGAGAAGGATCCAGGTCACTCACATGCAGGGCATCGGCATGACCGATGCCGGT